>CAIOYU010000547.1 GCA_903862565.1 uncultured Actinomycetes bacterium
ACGGACGGGTTGTCGCACGTCATCGGTGAATAGAAACCTGATTAGCCGGCCGTGTACTGCGGCTTTGCGTCCATCAGCGGATCGGAACTGTTCCCCTGGGTGGCCGGCCTGGAAATGCCCTGGACGCCGGTGGAATTGACGGTGCCCTGGATGGCTTGGGTATCCACCCGGGCGCCGTCCTTGGTGCCCTGATCCTGGGCGGTGACGGTGCCCTGGGCGGTCTCGTTCTGCACCCGGGCGCCACCGTTGGCGCCCTGATCCTGAACCGAAATTGTGGTTTCCGGGCCGGAGGAGTCGGCATGCGCGGTTCCGGCCATGCCGATCGCCAGGGCTGCCAGCACGGGCGCAGCCAGGGTGGCGAGGGCGAACTTCTTGGTGGCGGTGGTGGTGTTCATGGGGGGCCTCGCTTCTTGTCGTGTTCCGGTCCGTCGGACCTGCTGAGAACGACGTTATGGGCCTCACCAGGGGGGCGGCGTCGGGCAGATGGTGTATTTGTCGAACGCGCCCATGGTGCAAATGATGCAGACGCCGGCGGACCCTTCGCGGAAGCGGCGCCCCTGCCCCACCCGAGGGCGGCGGTCACGCCCGCGCCGCACCGCCGCGCAGGTACACCGTGGTGGTGTGGGTGAAGAACTCCCGCGCCGCACCGCCCTGTTCCTTGGGGCCCAACCCGCTCTTCTTGGCTCCGCCGAACGGCACGTGCGGGTCGGCGCCGGCGGACTCAGAGTTGATATGCAGCACGCCGACGTCGACGCGGCCCATGGCCTGTAAAGCGCGGGTGAGGTCCTGGGTGAAGACGGCTGCGGAGAGACCGAATTCGCTGTCGTTGGCCAGATCGAACGCCTCGTCGGCGTCGGCCGCCCGCCGGACGGCGAGGACGGGCCCGAAGAGTTCGGTCTCCCAGATCCGCGCCGGACCGGTGAGTTCGACGACGGTGGGCGCGACGAAGAAGCCCTGCGCCAGGGGGCCGTCGCTGTAGCGGCCCCCACCCGCGAGCACCGTTGCGCCCTGGCTCCTCGCCGTGTCGATGCCGTCGACAACGTCCTTCTGGGCCGCTCCGCTCACCACCGGTCCCATCTCGGTGGTCTCCTCGCAGGGGTCTCCCACCCTCAGCGCGTCGGCACGGGTGACGACGGCCTCCAGAAAGCGGTCGGCGATCCCGTCGGTGAGCACCAATCGTGATGTTGCCGTGCACTTCTGCCCGGTGCTGCGGAACGCCCCGAGCATCACCTGGTCGACAGCCAGGTCGAAGTCGGCGTCGTCGAGGACGACGGCGGCGTTCTTGCCACCCATCTCCGCCTGCATCGGAACTCCGCGCGCCGCTGCGATCCCTGCGATCCGCCGCCCCACCCCGGTGGACCCGGTGAAGGTGATCGCATCGATGTGGGCGTGATTGACCAAGGCGTCACCGACAGCGGAGTTGCCGATGACGAGATTGAGGACGCCCGGCGGCAGGCCCGACTCGGTGAGGGCCTGGGCCAGGCGCATCGCCAACAGGGGGACCGTGCTGGCCGGCTTCCACACCACGGTGTTGCCGTAGATCAGCGCAGGGGCGATCTTCCAGGCCGGGATCGCGATCGGGAAGTTGAACGGGGTGATCACTCCCACGACACCGACCGGCTTACGGACCACCAGGATCTGCTCCCCGGCGCGGGGGGAGGCGTAGATCTCACCGGCCTGCCGATCGCCCTCGGCGGCGTAGTAGCGCAGGATCTGCGCGGCGCGACGGACCTCGCCGATGCCCTCGGCCTTGGTCTTGCCCTCCTCGGTGCCAAGTTCCAGACCCCAGGCGTCGGCGTTGCGGTCGACGACGCCGGCCGCGGCGGCCAGCACCCCGCCCCTGGAATGCATGGGCGTCGCAGACCAGCCGGACAGCGCGGACCGGGCGGCGGCGACGGCATCGTCAACGTCGGCCGCGACAGCAGAGTTGCCTTCGGCAACAACCTCGTTGGGCCGGGTGGGGTTCACGCTCTGCAGCAAAGCGCCGGTGCCGGCGTGCCACTGCCCCGCGATCAGGTGTTTCAGTTCCGCCATCTCAGCGGAACGCGGCGTGCCCGGTGAGCGCCTTGCCGATGGACAGCATGTGCATCTCGGAGGTGCCCTCGTAGGTGAGCACCGACTCCAGGTTGTTGGCGTGCCGCAGCGGCGAGTACTCCAGGGTGATGCCACTGCCGCCCAACAGGGTCCGGCACTCGCGGGCGATCGCGATGGCCTCGCGGACGTTGTTCAGCTTGCCCAGGCTCACCTGCTCGGGGAGGACACCCTCGGCGTCCTTGATGCGGCCCAAATGGATGGCCAGCAGCACGCCCTTGCCCAACTCCAGGGTCATGTTGGCCAGCTTCTCCTGGGAGAGTTGGTAACTGGACAGCGGGCGGTCGAACACGTCGCGGTTCTGGGTGTAGGCGATGGTTGTCTCCAGGGCATCGCGCGCCGCGCCCATGGCCCCGAACACGATGCCGAACCGGGCCTCGTTGAGGCACGACAGCGGCGCGCCCAGGCCGACGGCCTCCGGCAGTTGCGCGCTGGCGGGCAGTCGGACGTTGTCGAGCACCAACTCCGAGGTGACCGATGCCCGCAACGAGAGTTTGCGCTGAATTTTGTTGGCGCTGAAGCCCGGTGTGTCGGTGGGCACCAAGAAGCCGCGGATGCCGTCGTCGGTCTGCGCCCAGACGGTGGCGACGTCGGCGAGGTTGCCGTTGGTGATCCACATCTTGGTGCCGTTGATCACCCAGTCGCTACCGTCCCGGCGCGCCCGGGTCCGCATGCCCGCCGGGTTGGAGCCGAAATCGGCCTCGGTCAGTCCGAAGCAGCCGATGGCGTCACCGGAGGCCAGTCGGGGCAGCCACCGGAGCTTCTGCTCCTCCGAGCCGTAGCGGTAGATCGAGAAC
Source organism: uncultured Actinomycetes bacterium (assembly GCA_903862565.1). GTDB lineage: Bacteria > Actinomycetota > Actinomycetes > Mycobacteriales > Mycobacteriaceae > Mycobacterium. Next base: position 2,889 of record CAIOYU010000547.1, read on the forward strand.
ATCGACAGCGAGCCCTGCACCGACACGAAACTGCGGAAGCCGCTGTCGCCGGCCTCGAGTTCCAGGCATGCCAGGCCGTAGCTGACGGCGTTGGTGGCCGCGCACCCGTAGCCCTCCAGGTGCATGCCCATCAGGCCCATGGCGCCGAACTCCTTGGCGAGTTCTTTGGGGAGGGTGCCCGACTCGAACCAGCCCTCGATGTTGGGGCGCAGCTTGGCGTCGACGAACTTGCGGACGGTGGCGGCGATGTCGCGCTCGTCGTCGTCGAGCAGGCGGTCGATGTCGAACAACTCGAGCGGGGAGTAGGTGTCCTTCTTGGGTGGCGCAACAGTGGTGGTCATGGCATCCCGATCGCAAGCGTTGTGGTGAACAAGAGCTTAGTCCTGCCGGCGCCTCCTGAATCCGCTAGTCGAGCCCGAATACTGCCCGTAGTGCGGTATCGACGGCCGTCATATCGGCATGGCCGAGGCGGCCGGCGAACTCTCCAAGCCTTGTCTCGGGGTCGATCACGGTCAGTTGTTCGACCATCACACGTGTCTTGGTGTCGTTGATGTCAATCTCCGGGCGAAACGATGCCGCGCGTCGGCCTGTCGACGTCGGCGCGATCAGCCACGTCGACAGCGGCAGGTCGTCGGATTGCACGACGACCGCATAGCGCGCCCCGGCTTGCTCATGCCCGCGGATTCCCTTGGGCGCCTTGAGTCGGTAAATGTCACCACGCACGGACGGCGTCCATCTCGGCGGCCAGTTTTCGCGAGGCGGCAACGTCCTCGGGGTCGTTGCGCAGTGCATCTGCCTCGGCCCGCAGTTGAGCCCGTCGCTGGGCCCGTTCCGCCTCGAGAATCGCGGCCCGTACCGCCTCCGACCGGGACTGTCCGCTGCTGGTCAATGCGGCCAACGCCTTCTCAACCTCTGAATCAGTGCGAATTGTGATCGTTCCCATAGTGCGAATTGTAAGACGATTTGCAAAACAGGGCCACCGGAACGTGGGTCTGGGGGAACTGCTCAGAACCAGTCGCCATGCATCTCGAGGGTCGTCCGGTCCAGGCTCTCCAACAGATCCAGTTGAGGTGCCGTCCGGGGCAACTCGTAGCGGTAGAAGTATCGGGCCGCGGCGCGCTTGCCCTCGTAGAAGTCGCCGTCCTTGCCCTGGGCCGCCAGCACCTGCTCCAGCCAGATCCAGGCGATGACGATGTGGCCGAACGCCTCGAGGTAGACCGCACTGTTGGCCAGCGCCGCGTCGAGGTCACCGGAGGCGAACATCGACGCAGTGACCGCCACGAGACGCTGCCAGCTGTTGTCGAGTTGTGTCGCCATGTCGGACAGGCCGGCTGCCTTGGCGCGTTCGACGGTCGCGGCAACATTCTTCCCGAGCTCGACCAGATTGGCGCCACCATCCTGAACCACCTTGCGGCCCAACAGGTCCAAACTCTGGATACCGTGGGTACCCTCGTGGATCGGGTTCAGCCGGTTGTCACGGTAGTGCTGCTCGACGTCGTACTCGCGGGTGTAGCCGTAACCGCCGTGCACCTGGATGGCCAGGTTGTTGGCCTCCAGGCACCACTGCGACGGCCAGCTCTTGGCCACCGGGGTGAGGATGTCCAGCAGCCGGCGGGCCGACTGGGCCTCCTCTGCCGACTCCGGGCTGGACTGAACGTCGACCAGTCGGCCGCAGAACATCGCCAGGCCGAGAGCGCCTTCCACGTAGGACTTCTGCGCCAGCAACATTCGCTTCACATCGGCGTGCTCGATGATGGGGATCTGCGGCGCGGCCGGGTCCTTGGCGGTGACGGGCCGGCCCTGCGTCCGCTCCCGGGCGTACTTCACCGATTTCAGGTAGCCGGTGTAGCCCAACGCGATGGCGCCCAAGCCAACCCCGAGGCGGGCCTCGTTCATCATGTGGAACATGTAGGACAGTCCGCGGTGCGGTTCGCCGATGAGGTAGCCAACGGCCCCGGGTTGGCCCAGCGGTTGGTGGCGGCCCTCACCGAAATTCAGTGCGGTGTTGACGGTTCCGCGATACCCCATCTTGTGATTGAGCCCGGCCAGAACGACGTCGTTGCGTTCGCCGATGGTCCCGTCGTCCTCGACGAGGAATTTCGGCACGACGAACAGCGAGATGCCGCGGGTGCCCGCGGGTGCCCCGGCGATCTTGGCCAGCACGAGGTGGACGATGTTCTCGGAAATTTCGTGGTCGCCGCCGGAGATCCACATCTTCGACCCGAAGATCCGGTAGGTGCCGGCTGGGAAACCTTCACCGGCCGGCTCGGCGCGGGTGGTGATGTCGGCCAGC
>CAIOYU010000548.1 GCA_903862565.1 uncultured Actinomycetes bacterium
GATGTTGCCCAGCGAGGAGTAACCCTGCACCGCCAGGGTGCCGCCGGCTGCCAGGGTGAGGAATCCGACGATCACCACGGTGCCGCCGATCATCGCCAGCGTCCCCGCCCCCATGCTGATCTCGGCGATCAGGCGGACGATCTCCCGGCGGTAGTGCACCGTCGCCTGCGGCACCCCTTTGAGTGCCGCGCCGTAGAACAGGATGTGGTCGCCGATCCGGCTGAAGAAGCCGACTGGCCTGCGCACCTCGCGGAAGAACCGCGGGAACGCCGCCCGCAGGACGGCGAGGTTGCCGTGCATCTGGCTCGCCACCGTCACCTCACCGTCATCCGGATGCCGATGGCGGTGACGACGACGTTGACCACGAACAGGGCCATGAAGGCGTAGACGACGGTCTCGTTGACGGCGTTACCCACCGCTTTGGCTCCGCCGCCGGTGATCATCAGCCCGCGGTAGCAGGCCACCATGCCCGCGATGAGCCCGAACAGGGCCGCCTTCACGCACGAGATGATGACCTCGGGAACACCGGTCAGCAGCGTGATTCCCGCCGCGAACGCACCGGGGTTGACACCCTGGACGAACACCGAGAACGCATACCCACCGAGGATGCCGATGACGCACACCAGCGAGTTGAGCAGCAGTGCCACCACGCCAGAGGCCAGCACCCGCGGGGTCACCAGACGCTGAACCGGGTTGATGCCCAACACCTCCAGGGCGTCGATCTCCTCGCGGATGGTGCGGGAACCGAGATCGGCGCACATCGCGGTGGCCCCCGCGCCGGCCACAATCAGCACCGTCACCAAAGGACCCACCTGCGTCACCGCACCGAAGGCCGCCCCGGCGCCGGACAGGTCGGCGGCGCCCAGTTCGCGCAGCAGGATGTTGAGGGTGAAACTGACCAGCACGGTGAACGGGATGGCCACCAGGAGCGTCGGCGCCATCGACACCCGGGCTACGAACCAGGTCTGGTCGAGGAACTCCCGCCAGTAGAACGGGCGCTGGAAGGCGAACCGGACGGCGTCGGCGGACATCGCGAACAGACCGCCGATGGCTTCCATCGGGCCGGAGACGCCCTTGCCGAGCGCTACTCCGGGAGACCAACGATCCCGTGTCTTGTTCGCCATCGTTCTCGGCGCACTCCCTAACTGGACCGCGTTTGCCAGAACCCCCTCCGAACCTATGCGATGAACGCCCCCGACACATGTAGGTTTACCGATCAAGTCGCCGACAGATCGTTTTTCGGGCTGAATTCTCATTCCGGACGTGTGAAGATGTTGGCAAAACTGAGCCGAGGAGGCGTTCTGACAGAGGCAGGCACTCCGGTCATCGAGATCGACCACGTCACGAAGAGATTCGAGGACTATGTCGCGGTGGCCGACGCCCACTTCTCGATCGGCTCCGGCGAATTTTTCTCGATGCTGGGTCCGTCTGGCTGCGGCAAGACCACCACGCTGCGGATGATCGCGGGTTTCGAAAGCCCGACCTCCGGCGCGATCCGCCTTCAGGGCGTCGATGTGTCGAAGGTCCCGCCCAACAAACGCAACGTCAACACCGTGTTCCAGCACTACGCGCTGTTCCCGCACATGACGGTGTGGGACAACGTCGCCTACGGCCCGCGCAGCCACAAGAAGGACAAATCCCAGGTCAAGAAGAGCGTCGACGAGATGCTCGAGGTGGTGCGCCTGTCGGACTTCGCGCTGCGCAAGCCCGCCCAGCTCTCCGGCGGCCAGCAGCAGCGGGTGGCACTGGCGCGCGCGCTGGTCAACTACCCCAGCGCCCTTCTGCTCGACGAACCCCTCGGCGCGCTGGACCTCAAACTGCGCCACGTCATGCAGTTCGAACTCAAGCGCATCCAGCGCGAACTCGGGATCACCTTCGTCTACGTGACCCACGACCAGGAAGAGGCGCTGACGATGAGTGACCGCATCGCGGTCATGAACGCCGGCAACGTCGAACAGATCGGTACCCCGACCGACGTCTACGACCGCCCCGCCAGCGTCTTCGTCGCCGGTTTCATCGGCCAGGCCAACCTCTGGCAGGGCCACCAGACCGGGCGTGCCAACCGCGACTTCGTCGAACTCGACGTGCTGGGCACCACGCTCAAGGCCAGGCCCGGTGACACCGCCATCCCACCCGGCGGCGCGGCAACGCTGATGGTCCGCCCGGAACGGGTGCGCGTGTCCATGACCTCCCCCGGGACCTCCCCCGGGACCTCCCCCGGGACCTCCCCCGGCGACTCCGCGGCGGTGCAGGCGACCGTCGTCGACCTGACGTTCCAGGGTCCGGTGCTGCGGCTGTCGCTGGCCGCGCCCGACGGCTCCCCCATCGTCGCCCACGTCGGCGCCGAGCAGGAACTGCCGATGCTGCGACCAGGGGATTCGGTATACGCCGGCTGGTCCCCCGACGCGTCGCTGGTTCTGCCGGCAGCCGACATCCCGACCGTCCTTGAATCCGAACAACTGCTCGACGAGTGAGAGGCATTTCCATGGCAGGCACCACCCCCCCGATCGACCCCGCTCTGCTGGCACGGCTGGCTTCCCGTCGCCGCTTCCTCGGCGGCGGCGCCGCCGCGGCCGCGGCACTGGTGCTGGGCCCGTCGTTCCTGGCCGCCTGCAGTTCGGACAAATCCGACTCGTCCAGTGCGCCGGCCGCCCCGTCTGACGACGGCACTCCGGCCACCGGCAAGCTGCGCGTGTCGAACTGGCCGTTATACATGGCCGACGGGTTCGTGGCGGCGTTCCAGACCGCCTCCGGTCTGACCGTCGACTACAAGGAGGACTTCAACGACAACGAGGAGTGGTTCGCCAAGAACAAGGAGCCGCTGAGCCGCAAGCAGGACATCGGCGCCGACCTGGTGGTGCCCTCTCAGTTCATGGCCGCCCGACTGGTGAGCCTGGGCTGGCTCAACCCGATCGCCGAGGCACGCTGGACCAACCAGAAGAATCTGCGCACGGATCTGCTCGACGCCAAGGCCGACCCGGGACGCAAGTACACCGCGCCCTACATGTCCGGCATGGTGGGCATCGCCTATAACCGGGCGGCCACCGGCCGCGACCTCACCAAGGTCGACGACATGTGGGATCCGAAGTTCAAGGGCAAGGTCAGCCTGCTGTCCGACACCCAGGACGGGCTCGGGATGTTCCTGTTGTCGCAGGGCCACTCTCCGGAGGACCCGACGCTGGAGACGGTGCAGAAGGCCGTCGACCTGATCAAGGAACACAAGGAAAAGGGACAGATCCGCCGGTTCACCGGCAATGACTACGCCGATGACCTTGCGGCGGGCAATATCATCGTGGCCCAAGCCTATTCGGGTGACGTAGTTCAGCTGCAGAAGGACAACCCGGACCTGCGGTTCGTGGTGCCGGAATCCGGCGCCAGCACGTTCGTCGACACCATGGTGATCCCCTACACCACGCAGAACCAGAAGGCCGCGGAAGAGTGGATCAACTACATCTACGACCGGGCCAACTACGCCAAGCTGGTCGCCGCCACCCGGTACGTGCCGGTGTTGTCGGACATGACCGACGCTCTGAACAAGGTCGACCCTGAGCTCGCCAAGAATCCGCTGATCAACCCCTCCCCGGAGACGCTGGCCAAACTGAAGGCCTGGGCGCCGCTGACCGATCAGCAGACCCAGGACTTCAACAAGGCTTACGCCGCGGTCACCGGGGGCTGACCTCGCATGGCCGGCGTGGCGAGCAGCACCCGACAGCGCAGCAGGATCGCGCCCTACCTGATGATCCTGCCCGCGATGATCTATCTCGGGGTGTTCTACGTGGTGCCGTTCGTCTCGCTGTTCCGCACCTCGCTGTCGACCATGGGCGGGTCGATCTACCTGCCCAAGCTCACCTTCGCCTGGCATTTCGCCAACTACGGCCAGGCACTGTCGCAATACCGCGGTCAGATCCTGCGGTCGTTCGGCTACGCCTTCAGCGCGACGGTGGTGTGCCTGCTGCTGGCCTTCCCGCTGGCCTACGTGATCGCGTTCAAGGCCGGACGGTTCAAGAACCTGCTGCTCGGTCTGGTGATCCTGCCGTTCTTCGTGACGTTCCTGATCAGGACCATCGCGTGGAAGACCATCCTGGCCGACGACGGCTGGGTGGTCAGCACGCTGGGCTCGGTGGGACTGTTGCCCCAGGAAGGCCGGCTGCTCTCCACCAGTTGGGCGGTGATCGGCGGGCTGGCTTACAACTGGATCATCTTCATGATCCTGCCGCTGTACGTCAGCCTCGAGAAGATCGATCCCAGGCTGCTGGAGGCGTCCCGCGACCTGTACGCCTCCAACCGCCGGATGTTCGGGAAGGTGATTCTCCCCCTGGCACTTCCGGGCGTGCTGGCCGGCAGTCTGCTGGTGTTCATCCCGGCGGTCGGGGACTTCATCAACGCCGACTATCTGGGTTCCACCGAGACGACGATGATCGGCAACGTCATCCAGAAGCAGTTCCTGGTGGTCAAGGACTACCCGGTGGCCGCGGCGATGAGCTTCGTGCTGATGGCGCTGATCCTGGCCGGCGTGCTGTTGTACACCCGGGCCCTGGGCACCGAGGACCTCGTGTGAGGGGCGCCGCATGACCACGGCAGCCACCGTTGCGCTGGCCAAACCCGGCCGCACCTTCCGGGGCAGCTTCAAACTCGGAGACTTTGCGCTGCGGGTACTGGCGGGTCTGACGCTGCTGTTCCTGTTCCTGCCGATCCTGGTGATCATCGTCTTCTCGTTCAACTCCCCGAAAGGCAAGTTCAACTACACCTGGCAGGGCTTCACGCTGGAAAACTGGGCGCACCCGTTCAAGTACCCGGCTCTGACTCAGGCGTTGAAGCTCAGCCTGAACGTGGCTGCGGTGTCGACGGCGATCGCACTCGTGTTCGGCACACTGGTGGCGATTGCCCTGGTGCGGCAACGCTTCCGCGGCCGCACTGCGGTGGACACCTTCATGATCCTTCCGCTCACCTCGCCCGAGGTGGTGATGGGCTCCTCACTGCTGACGCTGTTCCTGAGCATGGGCTGGGCCACCGGCTACGTGACCATCCTGATCGCGCACGTCGCCTTCGAGATCAGTTTCATCGCGATGACCGTCCGGGCCCGGATCCGGGGATTCGACTGGACACTGGAGGACGCCTCGCTGGATCTGGGCGCCAGTCCTGCCCGCACGTTCTTCAGAGTGACGTTGCCGCTGATCGTGCCCGGCATCGTCGCCGCGGCGATGCTCTCCTTCGCCCTGTCGCTGGACGACTTCATCATCACCTACTTCGTCAGCGGTTCGACGGTGACCTACCCGCTGTACGTCAACGCCGCCACCAAGGCCGCGGTGCCGCCGCAGATCAACGTGCTGGCGACCGCGATCCTGTTGATCAGCCTGTTCCTGCTGGTGGTGGGCACCCTATACCGGCGCAAGCGCGTCACCGTCTAACGTGGCGGGGTGAACGTCGAGGCGCTGCTGCAGACCATCCCGCCGTTGGCGGTGTACCTGACTGTCGGCCTTATCATCGGATTTGAGAGCCTGGGCATCCCACTGCCCGGGGAGATCATCCTCGTCACCGCCGCGGTGATGTCCACTCGCGAGTCACTCGGCATCAACCCACTGTGGGTGGCGATGGCCGCCATCACGGGCGCGATCATCGGCGACTCCATCGGCTACAGCATCGGCCGACGATTCGGTATGTCACTGTTCGAGCGACTCGGCCGCCGCTTTCCCAAACATTTCGGTGCCGGGCATGTCGCGCTGGCCAAGCAACTCTTCACTCGTTGGGGAGTGTGGGCGGTGTTCTTCGGCCGGTTCATGGCGCTGCTGCGAATCCTGGCCGGTCCGTTGGCAGGAGCGCTGCGGATGCGCTACCCACACTTCCTTGTCGCCAATGCCTCCGGGGCCCTCTGCTGGGCCGGCGGCACCACCGCGGTGGTGTACTTCCTCGGCCTGGCTGCCGAGAAGTGGCTGGCACGGTTCTCCTGGGTCGCCCTGGTGATCGCCGTCATCGCCGCGATCGGGATGACCCTGCTGCTCAAGGACCGCACCCGTGTCCTGATCGAGCAACTGGAAGCCGAGCATGACTGGGAGACCCTGCGGCACGCGAAGTGAGCGCCGGCAGCGTCCGCTCGCCTCGTCGAGGATGCGTCGTCAGCCGGCGACGCTCTCACTGCGGGCCAACGCCACGATCGAGACCACCATGGCGCCGATGGCGACGCCCAGGCCGATCCAGCCCGATCTGCCGGGGTGCAGCATCTCACCGAGTACCGCAATTCCGACGACCGAACCGACCAGAGGTTCGCTGACCGCGACGGCAGGAAGTGACGCGGACATCGTCCCGGCCCGGAACGCCGACTGCTGCAGCATTGTCGCGGCGACGCCCACCGCCGCCCACGGGTAGAGCTCGGGAGTCCTCAGCAGCGCCCAGACGCCTCCGCCGACCTGGTCCACGACCCCTTTGGTCAGCACGGCGAACAGCCCCCACAGCGATCCCGCCACCAGGCCGAGCAACACCGCCGCCACCGGCCTCCCGGCCATGACCCGGGCGGCCAGCACACACAGCACCAACGCCGGAGCCAACGTGGCGATCACCGGTATCCAGGTCGCCAGTCCGGCATGGGACTGCCCTGACGATGGGTCGCCCACCGTGACGATCACCGCGACAGCGATGGCGAGCACCGCAGCCCACCCCCACTGCCGGCCGGTAATCCGCCGCCCCGCGTAACGAGCACTCAGCGGCAGCGCGAAGAGCAATGATGTGGCCAGCACGGCCTGCACCAGCACCACCGAACCCAACCCGAGCGCGGCGGCCTGCAGTCCGAAGCCCGCCGTCGCCACCAGACTTCCCAACCACCACCGCTTGTCTCGGAGCAGGCGCCAGAGCAACGCGACGGTGCCCACCGGCTCATCGGTGACATCGTGAGCCGAACGCTGTTGGAAGACGTCGCCGACCGCGACCAACAGGGCTGCACCGAGGGCGAACACCGCGGCGATGTCCGACTTGTCCATCGCCTTATCCTCACATCCTCACCCCGCCGCC
>CAIOYU010000549.1 GCA_903862565.1 uncultured Actinomycetes bacterium
ACCCCGGCAGGGACGACGCTGAGCTTCTCCACCTTGCCGATGGGGACGCCGCGCAGCGTGACGTCCTGGTTGGGCAGCAACCCACCGGAGGCGGGCAGCGCGATCGTGACCCGGTAGACCGACGTCAGCGGATTCCACCGCAGAGCGCCGAGAAGCAGATACGTCACGCCGAGCAGGAGGGTGAGCAACAGCGCACCCGCGGACAGCCAGGCGCGGTGACGGTGCCCCGTGCGCACCGTCCCGACGATCCTGTTGGCCAGGCCGTTGACCAGTGCGGCGATCACGGGGCGGGCTCCCCCGGTGGTGGAGACGGCGGGGTCACGAATTGACCCGGCTCGGTCGGTCCCGGCGGCGGTCCGTTGACCTGCCACTGACCGGGCTCGGTCGGGCTCGGGATCACCGGCACCTGAGGCACATTCGGGCCGCGGCCCACAATGCGCTCCTGCAGTCGGAACAGCGTGTACTTGAAGGATCCGATGATCTGGTTGAAGTTCGACCACTTGGGACCGTGCAGGCCGGTGCTCCCGGGGAAACCGATGTCGGGAATGGAGCCGAGGATCAGCCTGTCGATGCTCACCCGCACCGACAGGCCGTTCCCGGGAGTGGCTTTGACGATCGGCGGGATCATCCGGTTGAGTGAGCCCAGATCGGCGTCGGGGTCCAGGACCACCTCGTTCAGCGCACCGGAGATGGTGTTGAGGTCGGCGATCATGCTGCGGCCACTGGAGTCGGTCCCGGCCACCGACGGGAACTTGTTGAGCCTGTCGGTCGTCGCTCCGGCTTGGACCACCAGGTCCGCGATCCGGGTGCTCTGTTGGGCCAGGGTGTCCGTCGCCGGTGCGGCCGCCGCCATCAATTGGTCGATCACGTCGCTCTTGGCGTCGATCCGCTGCGCCAGCGTGGACAGCTCGGTGAGTGAGTCAGCCAGTTGGTCGGTCCTCGAATTGAGTTTGCCCAGAAGCTGATTGGTGGTGCCGATGAGCTCACCGAAGTTCTTTCCACCGGCGCCCTCGGCGGCCTTGCCCGCTCCGTTGATGAGGTTGGTCAGGCTCTGCACCGACCCTCCGTTCACCAGGACCGCAGCCCCGGTGAGAAGGTTCTCCACCGTCGCGGCGGCGGTGGTGTCACCGATGGGGATGGTGTCGCCGTCTTTGAGCAGTTGCGGATTCGCCTGCACCGGACTGGGGGGTTTGACAGCGATGAAGACATCGCCCAGCGGTGTCGCGGAACGTAATTCGACGGTGGTGCCCTTGGGCAGTTGCACGCCGTCGCGGATTCGCAACGTCGCCACCGCGGTGTAGTCCCGAGCGGTGATGGTCTCGAGTTGGCCGACGTCGGCACCGCCGAGCCGGACTTTCGCAAAGGCGGGAAGGTTGAGGGCATCGGCGAACACCGCGGTGATCGCGTACCCCCCTTCACCCATTCCCGGATGGGGCAGCGGCAGGCTGGACAGGCCGCTGGTTGCGCAGCCGGACACGGTCACGCACACCACGACCGCGGCGGCGACGAACATCCCCCGGGCGGCTATCACTTCTGGCCCATCGCGGCAAGGCCGTCCAGGATGTAAGAGACCCCGAAGTCCGGCCCGAAATCCTGCAATGTCCCGGTACTGCAACCCAGTTGGCGCAGATGCATCAGATTGCACACCTCTTTGATCACCTGCGTTTCGAACAGCACCTTGTCGGTCAGCAGATGGACCCGGAGAGCATTGTTGTCCCGGTCGACGACGTTGTAGAGGTTGTCGAGGGCCAGTGGCATGACGTCCAGGATTTCGGCGAGGTCGCGCTGGTGGTCGATCGCCGTTGTGAGAGTGGTGTTGCCGTTCGCCATAAGTCCCTTGATGGCATCGCGGTTGTTCTCCAGGATCTCACCCAGCTGCGTCATCACCGCGTTGAGTTGCTTTCCCGTTGTCCCGCTTCCGAAGTTCTCCTCTGCCAGAACGTCGGTGAGTTGACGCAACGTGGTGCCGAATTGGCGCAGTGTCACGTCGTTGGTGGCCGCCGCATCGAACAGGGCACTGAGGTTGGAGACAACCGTGGTCAGCTGTTCGCGGGTCTGGGCGCCGCCGTCGGCGCTGAGTCGCAGCGCCCTGGACAACTCGCCGAGCGCCGACTTGATGCGCTCACCGTTGCCCGAGGACATGTCGGCCATCGAGTCCAGCATGGTGCGCAGGGCGCCGTTGCCTTTTCCGTCGCCCTTCAGTGAGGCGGACAGTCGGTCGATCATCTCCAGTGTCTTGGTGAACTCGACCGGCGTCCTGGTCCGCGTCAGTCCGATGGTGGCCCCGTCCTGCAGTGCCGGCCCGTCCCGGTAGGGCGGGGTGAGTTCGATCCCGCGGTCGGACAGGATCGAGGTCTGCAGGGTCACCGCCTGGACGTCGGCGGGGATTTTCACGTCTTTGTCGACGGTGAACTCGACGTCGACGTAACCGGTCCTCGGGGTGACCTTGGTGACGCTGCCCACCTGCATACCCAGCACCGCCACCCGGTTGGTCTGGTAAAGCCCTGCGGCGTTGTCGAACTGGGCGGTCACCGTGATGGTGTTGCGGCGGTCTTTGATGACAGACCAGCCGAACAGCCCTGCCACCACCGCCGCCACGACGGCCAGCACCGCCAGCATCACGAACCCGCGGTAGCGCTTCACTTGCAGTCCTTGAAGTACTGGACCATGCCGAACTGCTTGGCACGTCCGCTGATCGCACACATCCACGAGTCGACGGCGATTCCGTTGTCGAAGAACAGGTCCACCGCGTTGCCGGTGCCGGCCACGTTAGCCAGTCCGCGCACCGCGGGCGGACCGCTCTGCAGGATGTTGCGCACCATGTCGTCGTGCTGGCTGAGCATGCCGGTGAGGGTGCGCATGTCGTTCAACAGCGCTTCCAGTTGTGGCCGGTCCTTGATGACGACGTCGCCGAGGGAGCCCACGAGATTGGTGAGCGACTGCAGCATCGCGTGAAATGCCGCGCGACGCAGGACGAATTCGCTCAGCAGTTGCTGGCCCTGGTTCACCATGCTGCCGATGCTGCTCTGCTGTCGTCGTAGCGTGGAGGTGACGAGGTCCAGGGTTCGCAGCATGCTCCCGAACTGCTCGCGCCTGTCGGCCATCACCGTTGACAGCGTGCGCAGGTTGTCCATCGCCTTGGGGACCATCGGCGGAAGTGCCTTGATCTGCTGGCCCAGCGCCTCCATGGAGGCCGCGAGGTTGTCGGTGTCGACCTCACCGTAGGTGACCGTCACGTCCTGCAATGCCTGCTGCAGGTCATACGGCACCTCGGTGTGGTTGAGGTCGATGGTGTTGTCGGGCAACGGGCCGCCGCCGCCGGGATGCAACGCGAGATAGCGGGATCCGAGAATCGTGGTGACCATGATGACGGCCCGGGAGTCCTTGCCCAGGCGGATGTCGTTGCGCACCCGCATGCTCACCGTGACGTGGTCACCGGAGAGCTTCAGGCCGGTGACGGTGCCGACCGGGATGCCCGCGACGGTCACCGGGTTCTTCGGTTGCAGGGCCGCGGCCTGGAGGAATTCCGCGGTGTAGCGGTGGTAGCCCGGACCCACCCTGCTGACGATCACCAGCGTGGCCAGCAGCACCGCCAGCACACCCAGGGCGATGGAGCCGATCAGCGTCTTGTTCCGGTCCTCCAACTCGAGGTGCCGTTTACGGTTCTGCTCAGCCATTGGCCTTGTTCCGGCAGCGTGGGGTGTGCTGAGCCTTGTTCCCCGGCGTGGCCGCATCCACGATGATCGGGGTGACGTCGTTGAGGCCGGGGAAGAACCCCATCGGGTTGAGGTCGCAGAGGTAGATGTTGGCGTAGGCGCCCTCGCCGGTGGCTCGCGCGATTCCCTTGAGCAGCAGGGGCAGATTGGCCCCGGTGAACGCCAGTTGCGGTTCGATGGTGACCAGATGCGCGGCTGTCCCCGGCTCGCGGGTGATCAGCGAGGTCAACGCCGGATAGACGTCATCGCTGATGTCGGCCAGGCGGCGGGCGACCCGCGACATCGACCCCATCGACGCGACAAGTTCGGGGCGGCGGGAGTTGAACGTGTCGACCATCTGCCGGGTGTTGGCGAGAACGCCGTCGATGTTTCCGTTCTGCTTGGCCAGGGTGGCCGACAGCTTGTCCATCGAGGTGATCAGGCTGCCGAGGACCTCGTCGCGGCCGGCGAAGGTGTCGGTGAGCTTGCCGGTCTGGTCGACCAGCGTGGCCCAGGAGGCGGAATCACCCTGCAGTGCCGCGATCGCGGCGTCGGAAAGCTGGTCGGCGGCCTTGGGGTCGATGGTGGCGAACAGTGGCTGATAGCCGTTGAGGACGACGCCGACGTCGAAGGAGGGCTCGGTGCGTTCCACCGGGATGACACTGCCCGCCGGAAGCGCCCGGGGCTCTCCGATCTTGCCGAGGTGGAGATCCACGTAACGCTGGCCGACGATGTTCTGGTAGCGAACCGCCGCCGCGGTGTTGCCCAGCACCTTCTGGTCGGACTGGACTTCGAAGGAGACCTTGGCCTGATTGCCCGACTCCAGGTCGATCCGCATCACCCGGCCGACCCGCACGCCCGCCATCCGGACGTCGTCCCCTTCGCGCAAGCCGAACGCGTCGGTGAACACCGCCGCGTAAGGGGTTGTGGCACCGCTGACTTCGCGTTGCAGGGTGGAGTAGACCAGCCAGGTCATGGCGGTGGTGACGATCATGAACAGCGACAGCCCGATCAGGACCCTGCGACTCTGCATCAGGCTTTCCCTTCCGGCGCGGCGGGCGAGACCGTCATCCCCCGGATGACCGGGGCGAGCAGCAACTGCGTGGCGGCGGTGGCCGGCTTGCCGGTGATGACCTCGAGTTGACTGCGCTCCTGCGGGCTGCCCACCGGGCCGACGTTGCCCCCGTATGCCGCGGGCGCGGCCGGAACAGCTTCGGCGGGAAGTGGCGGCGGCGGTCCGGGGGGCGGCTTGGGTGTCGCCAGATCCGGGTTGGCCGTCCCGGGTACCGGAGGCGCGGGCGTCATCCCCTGCGGCAGTGGCGGATTCGGGTCGACGAGATTCGGAATGGGGTTGATCAGCGGCGGACCGACCGCCACCAGGTTGCCGCTCGGGCCGACGACGGTGCCCGGCGGTGGCATGAGGTCCGCCGGCGGCCGGTAGTTCTGCGGAAGCAGGACTTCGGGAAGGTCGGGCCGTACCGCCACCAGCGGCGCGGTGAAACAGCTCGGGCCCTTGAGTTCGCCGTACTTCGGGCAGTCGGCACGGGTGTAGGAGTAGCTCGGCGTCAGCGACACGTTGATGCGCATGTTCGGGGTGTCGAGCTCCGGCATCCACGACTCTTCGAGGAACTTGTCGGACAGCCCGTGGAGTTTCTCGTAGGCGGGCAACCAGTTGTGGGCGGTGTCGGCCAGAACGCCGACGACCGGGGTGAACTGGTGGCTGATGGTGATCAGCTGGTCGATGCGGTTGGTCAGCGCGGTGCTGGCCGTGTTCAAGGTGTGCGCTCCCCCGGCCAGCATGTCGTTGAGCTGGGCTCGCTGCTGGACCAGGGTCTGCATGGGCCCCACCGCCCGGTGCAGAGCGTCCAGCAGATCCGGCGCGGTCTGCTGCAGTCCGCGGGCGGCGTCGACCAGAGCCCCCAGCGTCGACGGGCTGGCCGGGTCGGGGGCCGTAATCGCGTTGAGCTGGTTGACAATCCGATCGAGCTGGGCACCGGCGGCCAGTAGCTGGATGCGGCGGTTCTGGGTGGCGGCGTTGAGCGCCGCCAGGATTCCCAGTGTCTTGTCCTCCCGACCGCGTCCGGTGGCGTAGAGGATGTCGCGCAACTTGCTGATCGTGGATTGGAACAGCACCGTCGGCAGCGTGGTGTCTTCGCCGATGCGATCGCCGGTACGGATGGCCCGCTGCTCTCCGGCGCCGGCGCCGGTATCGATGAGTTCGACACCGGACACCGCGAAGATGTTGGAGGGCACCACCCGAGCGGCCACCGTCCTGGGAATGGAGGGGGCGTACTCGGCGGTCAGGTCGATGTGGACCATGTTGGGCTTGCCGTAGGTGGCCGGCACCACGTAGTTGACGGTGCCCACCAGGAGTCCGTGGTACCTGACGTCGGACCGGCTGGGCAGGCCGTCGCCCACGTTGGTCAGATCGGCGACGATCCGGGTGAAGGGCTCAAGCCGGCCCGTCGATTTGGCGACCAGCAGGGCGGCGACGACGGCCGACACCACGATCACGCCCAGTCCGCGGATGAATAAGGCCCGGGTGCTCGGCCCCCGGCCGCTCGGATCGAAGTTCCGGCTCCTGCGCGCCATCTAGCCGCCGAACCTCGCCCCGGAGTCGAGGCTGAACATGGCCATGGTGAGCAGCATGTTGACGATCACCACCACGGTGATGGCCGCACGCATCGCGTGCCCCGCTGCGACGCCGACGCCCTCGGGACCGCCACTGGCGTAGAAGCCGTAGTAGCTCTGGATCACCGCTGCGATGGCCACGAAGACGACGCACTTGATCACCGAATAGAGGATCTCGGTGCCGCTGAGCATCAGCCCGAAGTAGTGCAGGTAGCCGCCCATCGACCCGCCGCCGATGAACGAGACGATCACCTGGGTGCTCAGGTAACTGATCCCCAGGCACAGCACGTACAGCGGGACGATGGCGATGATCGACGCCATCAGGCGGGTGGTCACCAGGTACGGGATCGGCCTGATCGCCATGACCTCGAGAGCGTCGATCTCCTCGGCGATCCGCATGGCGCCCAGTTGCGCGGTGAAGCGGCACCCGCTTTGCGTGGCGAACGCCAGTGCGCAGGCGATCGGCGCGAGTTCGCGGGTGTTGACCAGCGAGGAGATGATCCCGACCGCGGGCCCCAGGCCGAGCAGGTCGAGGAAGTTGTAGCCCTCGATACCCACCATCACACCGACGACGATGCCCAGCACCACCGCGACACCGGCGGTGCCGCCGCCGACCACCAGCGATCCGTTGCCCCAGGCGACGTCGGACAGCAGCCGGTTGAACTCCTTGCGATAGTGGCGCAGCACGATCGGCACGCCGGCGACGGCCTGGCCGGCGAACACCAGGATGTGTCCCAGCTGTTCGACCGGGCCCGCGAGGGTGGCGGCGACCTGTTTGACGGGCTTGAGCAGCGGTGGGTGATGCGGGGCGGCGACGGCCATGCTTATAGTCCGGTCCGAGGGAACAGGATCAGGTCCAACTGGCTGATCGCGACGTTGGCCAGCATCAGCAGCAGGATGGATTCGACGACGGCGGCGTTGACCGAGTTCGCGACACCGACCGACCCGCCCCGGGTGGACAGGCCCTTCTCGCAGCAGACGATCGCCACGATCGCCCCGTAGACCAGTGCCTTCACCATCGCCAGGCGCATGTCGCCGGTGGTGGTGAACGCGGCGAACGTCGCCACGAAACTCCCCGGCGCGCCGTGCTGGAAGTAGACGTTGAACAGGTAGCTGGCCAGGAATCCGGTGAAACAGACCAGGCCGGTCAATGCCAGCCCGATCATGATGGCGGCGACGAACCGTGGCACCACCAGTCGTCGGACCACCGAGATGCCCATCACCTCCAGTGCCTCGAGTTCGTCGCGGATCTTGCGCGAACCCAGGTCGGCGGTGATCGCGGACCCGACCGCGGCGGCCATCAGGATGGCGGCCACCAGCGAGGCGGCCTGCCTGATGACGGCCAGACCGCTGGCAGCCCCGGCCAGCGAGGTGGCCCCCACCTGACCGGCCAGCAACGCGAACTGCACCGACAGGGTGACGCCGATCGGCAGGGCGACGAAAATCGTGGGCACCACGGAGGTTCCGGCCATGAACGCGGCCTGCCGGACGAACTCCTTCCACTGGAACTTGCCGGTGACGAGGTCGACGAACAGGTACTGCACGGTTCGAATCCCCAGGATCGTCTGATCCCCCACCGTGGAGATGGCCGCCAGGGGATGGCGCTTGACGTAGCCCGACACCCAGGTGTCGATGGCTTCGACACCGTCGTCGGCGCGGCCGGGCACCTCCGAGGATGTCACCTGCTGTCGATCCAGTTGCCATGGAACCCGTAGGGCACCCGCCGCGGCAGATGGATGCGCGCAACCGGTTCGCCGCCGAAGTCGGCGGCGTCCAGGATCACCAGGTCGCTGCCGTCACCGACGGGGTCGTGGACATAGGCCAGGTACCAGCCGCTGCCCTCGTCGGGTCCGGAGGGCACGAACACCGCCTCCCCCGGAACCGAGGCGCCGAACCCGTGGGTGACGGCGTCACCGCTGCGCAGGTCGTAACGGAACAGATTGCTGCCCCCTACCGCGACCGAGTACCGGGCGGGCAGTCCCGCCAAACGGTCGTCGATGCGCGGGAACTCCACCGCCCGGTCGTCGAGTTGGCGCTCGGACACGGTGCCGGCGTCGAGATCGATCGTCCACTCCCACAGCACCGCACTGTCTTCGAAACCGCCGTCACGGCGCCACAGCTCGGCGTACCGGCAGGCTTGCAGCACAATGATTTTGCCGTCGGTGTGAGCATTGGCGACGTGGAACACGTAGCACGGTTCGATCTCGAACCAGCGCACCTGTCCGAACGGGTCGTCGCGACGGAGAACACCCAACCGCGCGCCGTAGCTGTCGTCCCACCGGAACGGCATCCCGCCGCCGTTGATCGCGGTCTCCAGGTTGAAGACGATCGGCAGGTCCATGAAGATCACGTGCTGAGAGGTCATCGCGAAGTCGTGCATCATCGTCAGCGCGGGAACCTCGAGCGGCCGGTTGACCGTCAACTCGCCGGCGGCGTCGGCACGGTGGTAGGTGACGTGCGGTTGGAAGAGGTTGCCGTATCCGAAGAAGTGCAACTCCCCGGAGGTCGGGCAGATCTTGGGGTGGGCGGTCATCGAGTCGGTGAGCTTCCCGCCGAAGTCGTAACAGCCGATGGTCTCCAGATCGTTGGTGATCTGGTAGGGCAGCGAAGACTCCACCAGCGCAAGGGTTTTCCCGGCATGGTTGACGACGTGGGTGTTCGCCACCGAGGAGCGCAGGTTGCGGGTGCCGTCGTTGTTGTACACGGGGAACGGGTGGTCGAAGCTCTCGGTGCGCACCCACCGGTTGCGGTACCACTTGGCCGCACCGCCTTCGATGCGGACGCCGTGAATCATGCCGTCGCCGACGAACCAGTGCGGGGTGGGAGTGCGGGGGTTGGCCCCGTTGCGCAGGTACCAACCGTCCAACTCCGGCGGGATGGCGCCGTCGACCGGAAGGTCGTACTCGGTCAACTCGTCGGGAACAGGCGCGTAGTTGCCACGCAGATGAAATGGGGTGCTGTCGGTCATGCCTAACCGCCGTCGACGTTCACCCAACCCAGAGTACGGTCCACTGCCATGTGCCAGCCCGCATAGCCCTTGGCGCGCTGCTCGGCCGTCCATTTCGGGGTCCAGCGGCGGTCTTCCTGCCAGTTGGCCCGCAGGTCCTCGGGATCTGACCAGTAGCCCACCGCCAGCCCTGCGGCGTAGGCCGCGCCCAGCGCCGTGGTCTCCGGCACCTTCGGACGCACCACCTCCACTCCGAGAACGTTGGCCTGGATCTGCATGCACAGTTCGTTGAGGGTGACCCCGCCGTCGACCTTGAGCACCTCGAGTTTGACACCGGAGTCGGCTTCCATCGCCTCGACGACGTCGCGGCTCTGATAGCAGATCGCTTCCAGGGTCGCCCGGGCGATGTGGGCGTTGGAGTTGAACCGCGACAAGCCGACGATCGCTCCGCGCGCATCGGAGCGCCAGTAGGGCGCGAACAGTCCGGAGAAGGCGGGCACGAAGTAGATGCCGCCGTTGTCCTCGACCTGCGCGGCCAGGTGCTCGCTGTCCGCGGCCCCGCCGATGATGCCCAGCTGATCCCGCAGCCACTGCACGGCTGATCCGGTCACGGCGATCGAACCCTCAAGGGCATAAACAGGTTTGGCGTCGCCGAACTGATAGCACACCGTCGTCAGTAGTCCATTTGTGCTGCGGACGATCTTCTCGCCGGTGTTGAGAAGCAGGAAGTTGCCGGTGCCGTAGGTGTTCTTGGCCTCGCCGGGCTTGAGGCAGACCTGGCCCACCATGGCGGCCTGCTGGTCGCCGAGGCTGGCGGTCACGGGCACGACGCCGCCCATCGGGCCGTCGAGCAGGGTCATCCCGTAGGGCGTCGGAGACGACGACGGGCGGATCGCCGGGAGCATCTGGCGCGGAATCCCGAAGAACGACAACAGCTCGTCGTCCCAGTCCAGGGTCTCCAGATTCATCAGCATGGTGCGGCTGGCGTTGGTCGGGTCGGTGACGTGCACGCCGCCATGGATGCCGCCGGTGATGTTCCACAACACCCATACGTCGGGGGTACCGAACAGTGCGTCGCCGCGTTCGGCGTCCTCGCGGACACCCGGGACGTTATCCAGGATCCACTGCAGCTTGCCGCCGGAGAAATAGGTGGCCGGCGGCAGACCGGCCTTGGTACGGATCACCTGGCCGCGTTCGTCACGATCCAGAGCGGCGGCGATCTGGTCGGTGCGGGTGTCCTGCCAGACGATCGCGTTGTGGTAGGGCTGACCGGTCTTCCGGTTCCAGACGATCGTGGTCTCGCGCTGGTTGGTGATCCCCAGCGCCGCGATGTCGGAGGCCTTGAGATTGGTCTTGTTCAGCGCCGAGGTCACCACGGTCTGGGTGCTGCCCCAGATCTCGGTGGGGTTGTGCTCCACCCAGCCGGCGCGCGGGAGGATCTGCTCGTGCTCGATCTGGTGACGGCCGACTTCGAGGCCGTTGTGGTCGAAGATCATGCAGCGGGTACTGGTGGTGCCCTGGTCAATGGAGGCGACGAAGTCGGCCACGGTACTCCTCGGGAATCGGCGGTCAAGCATGAATTCTTTGCTGGGAGTCTGCCACCGACCATCATGATCCACATGGGAAAACAGATCCCGAATCTGACCGGCATGCCCCGAGGCGGTCCGGACGCCGGTTGGCTGGATCGGCTGCTGCAGACCGGCCGAGCCGAATACTTGGACCGCGACGACATCGACGAATCGGTCAAGCGAGGCGTGGTGGCGACGCTCGACCGCGTGGGTTCTTTATTCGGGGAGCACAATCGCAACGTCCGTCTGATTCTCGACGAACTGGCCGACGTGGCGGACCCGCGGATCCTCGAACTGGGCGCCGGCCACGGCGCGTTGTCCCGCAGGCTGCTCGATGAACACCCGACAGCGCGGGTCACCGTGACCGACGTCAACCCCGACTCGGTGGCGGCGATTGCGTCCGGTGAGCTCGGGCAGAACCCCCGCGCCGAGGTCCGCGTCGTCGATGCCACCACGATCGACGCCCCGGACGGGGCCTTCGACCTTGCGGTGTTCGCGCTGTCGTTCCATCACCTGGAACCGCCGCGTGCCGCGCAGGTGCTGGCCGAGGCCACCCGGGTGGCCGGCCGCCTGCTGATCATCGATCTGGCGCGCCCGCCTGCGCCCCTGCACGTGATCCGGCTGGCGACCATGGCGCCGCTCGCCCCGGTGTGGCCGTTCGCCCACGACGGCTTGATCAGTTCCCTGCGCAGCTACAGCCCCTCGGCATTCCGCGAACTGGCCGCCCACGCGGGGGTGGACGCCGACGTGCGGCCCGCCGGTTTCGGCCCGCAGGTGGTGATGGTCCGCCGCATCGGCTGATTTCCTTGCGCGGAAGGCACCGAACCGGGTTGCATCGTCAGCGTGGGCGAAGAGGTCAAGCACACCAGTTACAGCCATGCGCACCGGTTGGAGTACCGCCGGAAGGTGCAGACCTGTCTGGACGTGTTCGAGACCATGCTGTCCGAGTCCAGTTTCGATTTCGACCGGCCGCTGACCGGCATGGAGATCGAGTGCAACCTGGTCGACGCCGACTACCTGCCGGCGATGTCCAACCAGGAGGTGCTGGCCGCGATCGCCGACCCGGCGTATCAAACCGAACTGGGCGCCTACAACATCGAGTTCAACGTTCCCCCGCGCCCGCTGTCCGGCCAGACCACGCTGGAACTGGAAGGCGAGATCCGGGCCAGCCTGAACGCCGCGGAGACCAAGGCGCGTACCGACGGATCGCACATCGTGATGATCGGGATCCTGCCGACTCTGATGCCCGAGGATCTGACCGGCGGCTGGATGAGCCCGTCGATGCGGTACCAGGCCCTGAATGACTCGATCTTCACCGCCCGGGGCGAAGACATCGTCATCGACATCACCGGAGCCGAGCGGCTCACGATTCAAGCCGAGACCATCGCGCCCGAATCAGCCTGTACCAGTATGCAATTGCACCTGCAGGTCTCTCCGGCGGACTTCGCCAGCAACTGGAACGCCGCCCAGGTGCTGGCCGGCCCGCAGATCGCACTCGGTGCGAACTCGCCGTACTTCTTCGGCCGTCAACTGTGGGCCGAGACCCGCATCGAGTTGTTCGCCCAGGCCACCGACACCCGGCCCGAAGAACTCAAGGCGCAGGGGGTGCGGCCGCGGGTGTGGTTCGGCGAGCGGTGGATCACCTCGATCTTCGACCTCTTCGAGGAGAACGTCCGCTACTTCCCGTCGCTGCTGCCGGAATTGTCCGAGGAGGACCCCGCCGCCGAACTGGCCGCCGGGCGCATTCCAGCGCTGCCCGAACTGCGGTTGCACAACGGTACGGTCTACCGGTGGAACCGGCCCGTCTACGACGTCAAGAACGGCCGCCCGCATCTGCGGGTGGAGAACAGGGTGCTGCCCGCCGGGCCGACCGTGGTGGACATGATGGCCAACGCTGCGTTCTACTACGGCCTGCTCCGGACCCTCGCCGAGGACGACCGGCCGCTGTGGACGAAGATGAGTTTCTCTGCCGCCCATGACAATTTCCTCGAGGCGGCCAGAAACGGGATGGCCGCCCGGTTGTACTGGCCTGGCCTGGGCGAGGTGACGGCCGACGAACTGGTACTGCGCCACCTGCTGCCGATGGCCGACGAGGGCCTGCGGCGCTGGCGGGTCGACGCCGACGTGCGCGACCGCTACCTCGGCGTCATCGAGGGCCGCGCGAAGACCGGCCGCAACGGGGCGGCCTGGCAGGTCGCCACGGTGAACGCCCTCGAGCACCGGGGTGCCGACCGGCCGGCGGCACTGGCCGCGATGCTGCGCCGCTACTGCGAGCAGATGCACAGCAACGCTCCGGTGCACACCTGGGAGTAGCGTGAGCTAAACCGCTACTGCCCCAACGCATTCTGCATCGCGCCGGCCAGCACGTTGGCGGCCAGCCCGCCGTTGCCGGACTGGCAGACCTTGGCCTGCAGCAGGACGTTCTCACGCAGCCGGGTCTGGGTGAAGCACCGGCGGTCTGCCGGAGCCGCCTGGCCGGCGACATCAGACGGCGCGGCTTCCTGCTTGACCCACTGCGCGTCAGTGGCGGTCGGCGGCAGCCCGCCGAACGACCACACCTCGGTGCGGCCGTCCTCCAGGTGCATGGCGGTGGTCTGGCCTGCGCAACCCAGGGTGCGGTCGGTGATGCGGTGGAAGGCCCGGGCCGCGGCATCGGCCGTGGCGAAGACGCCGACCGCCTGTTTGACCAGGTGTCGCTGGTCGCTGGCACTGGTCTGTGTGACAGCACCGTTGAACGAGGCCAGGTCGGGATCGAGGTAGACCTCGGGCAGGCCGATGTCGGCCCAGTTGTTACACGCCGGTAGGTCGACCCAGAACCCTTGGAACGGCTGGGTGAACACCGATTCCCAGGTCATCGGAGCACCGACGATGTTCCCGACCGACCCCTTGCCCAGCACCGCGTAGGACACCACACCGGGTTCCGACGGAGCCGCTACCGCGGGCCCGGCGGTGGCCAGGGCGACGCCGGCAACCGCCGTGACGGTCAGCCGCACGCCGTTACACCTTTGCCAGGATGGCCGATTCGATGTTGTCGCGCGTGGCCTTGGAGTAGGGGCAGACCTGGTCGGCCTGGTGCATCAGCCGCTCGGCCTCGCTGTGCTCCAAGCCGGGCAGGTATCCGATGATCTCGGTGGTGAGGCCGTATCCGGTGGCGTCCTTACCGATTCCGGCCCGGACGGTGACGCCGGTCGCGTCGTCGAGTTGGACGCCCTGGGCTTTGGCGACCAGACGCAGCGCGCTCAGGAAGCACGCCGCGTACCCGGCGGAGAACAGCAGCTCCGGGTTGACCCCCTCGCCGCTGCCTCCCATCTCCTTCGGTGGCCGGGTGTCGAGGTCGAGCATTCCGTCGGCAGACTTGACGTGACCGTCACGGCCGCCGCCGGTGGCGGTCGATTCCGCGGTGTAGAGGGCTTCGATAGGCATGCCCTCGATCATGCCAGCGCTAGCGGTTGGGAGGGGGGCCCGGCACGGCCGGAGGCATCTGCCCGGTGTTATGAGTCCGCTGTGAGAGCCAGACTGCATCCGGGACACCCGTGGCAGTGCACCGAGTCCCCCCGATAGCATCCGAGGGCCAGAGACACTCGCCGGGGGAGGCCGTTCAACGATGAACCACCCGTGGCCCCGACGGCGACGCCGGCCGCTCACCCTCGGCAGCATCACCATCGTCGCTGTCCTCAGCGCATGCGACACCCCCAACACCGCAGAACTCAACCCCAACGGCAGCAGCACACCGGCCACCACGCAAACACCCGCCACGCGTGCTGACAGCGGGCCGGCGTTCCCCGGGAAGAAGGCTGATGACTTCTCCACCTACACAGGAAAACCCATCCCCTACAACGGTGGTGTCATCGTCAAGGCCGGACCGCTCGACAGAGACCAAGACAGCAGCGGCAGCCACCTCTGCACCCTGGTCGAAATCGACAACACAACGCCCGAGGCTGAACGGTTTTCGTATCGGGACTGGAAGTTGCAGAACACCGCGGGGTTCATCCGCGAGGCGAGTCCGCCGCCTGCCGAGGACGGTCTGGATTCCGGCGAGGTCGCGTCGGGTGAATCCGTAAGCGGACACGTGTGTTTCGATGACCCGTCGAACGAGGGCGTGCTGCTGCCGGGAACCTATGTGGTTCTTCTGGAGCCGACTTTCCTCTCGAGTGAGCGACTCGCTTGGATTGACGAGGTGGCAGGCCCGGCAGTAGAAGCCACCACCACGGCGACCACGACCACGACCACGACCACGACCACGCCGACGACGACCACGGCGACGACCACGGCGACGACCACGGCGACGACGAGCCAGACCACAAGCGGCACAAGCACCCCGGCCACGCCAAGTGACACGACTGAAAGCAGGACGCCCGTATCACTGGAACCGCCTAGGGCGGCGGAAGTTCCCCCGTAGCCAAAGCTGAACACGCGAGGTGCCCCGCGCTGAATATGCTGTTACCAGGGCTTGAACGGGTTGACCGCGAACTGCAGCACCCGGTAGGGGGCGCGATCGCGGGGCCCGGTGTTCCACTGGCTGATGAACACCCGTACCTCATCCAGCGTCGACCCCGGCGAGATGTACCCGCCGTAGGGCTGGGCCAGGCGATTGTCATCGGTGAGAACCTCTGGCGGATCGGGCCATTCGCCGGCCCGCACCACCGTCGTCACCGGCGCCGTGGCCAAGCCGGTCGGGTCATAGGCGACGCGGATCTCCATGTTGCCGTTGGCGGCGTTGAAGTACGAGAGCACGGTCTTGCCGTCGATCTGGCGCATGCTCATCTCGCCGACTTTCCCAGGCCACATGGGAGTCGGAGGCTTGTTCCACCCCGATCCCGACGACCAGCCCTGCCAGCGGGACCGGTCGGTGAACCACTGCGGGGCAACGCGATAGAGCAGCGCCGGAGCCGACCGGTTGAAGTTGTCGGAGACGATGTAGACCCAGCCGGTCATCGAGTCGGCGGTCGGAATGGGGTCGTAGTAGCCGCTGATCTGGCTCTGCGCGCCTCCGATGAACTCGGCACCACGCTGTGTTCCCGGGACGGTCTTCCAACCGCTTTGCGCCGCTTCGGCTTTCACCAGCCGCGACGATGCCGGAACCAGGTCCTTGGTGGTGGTGACCATCAGGTAGTTCTGCCGGTTGATCTGCACGACGCCAGCCGGCAACTGGGAGGCGCCCGGCGGCGCGGGATCGGCGAGCAGTGGTTTGTCGATGCCGGTCACACCGGCGTACCGGATGCCGTCGGGGTCGTTGACCGAATCGCCGACCACCCGGAGTGCGACCGGACTGAACCATCGACCGAAACCGACACCCGGTCCGGCAAAGCTGTCGCCGCAGACCTGCAGCACTTCGCTGGGGAAGTCCATGAATTCGCACAGATCGGTGGCCCCGATCCCGTAATCGCGGGTCGGTGTTCCGGTGCCGGCCACCGGTCCGATCGGGACCACCTCGCCACTGGCCAGTGGCGGCAGCATGGGCCGCGGGATCGGACTGGGCGGGTCGGCCGCCGCCGTCGGCGACGCCACGCAGACCGAGAACGTCAATAAGGCAATGCTGACAAGCACTCTCGCGCCCAAATACCGACCTGGGGGCGAGCCGACGGTCACAAGTCGGCGGCCAGCAACTCGGCGATCTGGATGGTGTTCAACGCTGCACCCTTGCGCAGGTTATCCCCGGAGACGAACAGCGCGAGTCCACGGCCACCGGGAACGCCGGGATCCTGACGGATCCGGCCCACCAGCGAGTCGTCGGCTCCGGCAGCCGCCAACGGAGTGGGCACCTCGACCAGTTTGACCCCGGGTGCGCCGGCCAGCAGTTCACGGGCCCGCTCGACCGAGAGGGGTTGGGCGAACTCGGCATTGATCGACAGCGAGTGTCCGGTGAAGACGGGAACCCGCACGCAGGTGCCGCTGACCGCCAAGTCGGGGATACCCAGGATCTTGCGGCTCTCGAAGCGCAGCTTCTGATCCTCGTCGGTCTCGCCCGAGCCGTCGTCGACCAGCGAACCGGCGAGGGGAATCACGTTGAACGCGATCGGTGCGACGTACTTGCTCGGCGCCGGGTAGTCCAGTGCTCCACCGTCACGCACCAGTTCTTCGACGCCATCGATGACCGCACGCGCCTGGGTCGCAAGCTCCTCGACCCCGGCGATGCCACTGCCGGACACCGCCTGGTAGGTCGAGGCGATCATCCGGACCAGCCCGGCCTCGTCATGAAGGGGCTTGAGCACCGGCATCGCGGCCATGGTGGTGCAGTTCGGATTGGCGATGATGCCCTTCTTCAACGACGCTCCGCGCACGTCGCGAGCGAAGTTGACCTCACTGACCACCAGGGGTACGTCGGGGTCCTTGCGCCAGGCTGACGAGTTGTCGATCACGGTGACCCCGGCGGCGGCGAAGCGCGGTGCCTGCACCCGCGACATGGTGGCGCCGGCCGAGAAAAGCGCGATATCAAGGCCACTGGGGTCGGCGGTCTCGGCGTCCTCGACCTCGATCTCCTGACCGCGGAAGGACAGCGTGCGGCCCGCCGACCGCGCCGAAGCGAAGAAGCGCACCTGCGAGGCCGGAAAATCCCTGTCCTCCAACAACTGCCGCATGACGACGCCCACCTGGCCGGTGGCGCCCACTACTCCGATACTGACCATCGGTCAGCGCCCCGTCCCGCCGTAGACGACGGCCTCTTCGTCGCCGCCGAGTTCGAACGCCTCGTGCAGTGCGGTGACGGCCTTGTCCAACTCGGAGTCCTTGATCAGCACTGAGATCCGGATCTCCGAGGTGGAGATCAGGTCGATGTTGATGCCCACCCGGGCCAGCGCCTCGCAGAACGTGGCGGTTACGCCGGGGTGGCTGCGCATACCCGCACCCACTAGTGACACCTTGCCGATGTGATCGTCGCGCAGCACGTTGGTGAAGCCGATCTCGTCCTGCAGCGAGGTGAGCTTCTCCACCGCGACCGGGGCCGAATCCCGGGCACAGGTGAAGGTGATGTCGGTCTTGCCGTCTTCGACC
>CAIOYU010000550.1 GCA_903862565.1 uncultured Actinomycetes bacterium
CGCGCATAGAAGCATTCGGCGTCGGTGCCGTCGGGACGGTTCGTCGCGGGGTCGAGATCACCGGCATGGGAACAGGTGATGCTCGCACTGCTGAGCACCACGTCCTGGATCTTGCGCGTGGCGATCTGCGGCACCAGGGGCGTCAGCGGAAGCGGCGCCAGGTACAGCTTGCGGATGTGATCCAGCGTGGACAGCCCCGCCTTGACCTTGGCGCGGATGCTCGGGAGATCGGTGGCCGCCGCGGGATCGACGGTCAACTGCACCCCGGTGAGGGCATTTCCCCGTGTGTCACCGGGAGTGCGCTCACTGACCGGCATGACGAGGTTGGCCACACCGTCCGCGTCCACCCAGTCCAGCAGTTCGCAGAGCTTCGCCCCCAACCCGATCAAGAGCGAATTACTGGTTCCGCCAAGGCTTTTGGCCCGTTCATCCCAGTGGTCTATGTCGGCGAAGACCGTCACCGACGGCAGCACCACAAGTTCGTCGGGGTCGCTGCGCAACGCCACCGCACCCGGGTCCCTGCGCGCCAATCCGGACCGCCGGCGAACGAGTCCGGTCTCCCGCCCTGCCCGTACCTTCAGCGGAATCTCCTTGGCCGCCATCGGCGCAGCCACCAGGGCCTTGGCCATCTGCGGCAGGTCGCGCCCGAGTTGGCGCAGATCGGCAAGCAGCCGTTGGCTTTTGGTCTGGGCGTGCGGACCGGGATACCCGAAGTCCCTCGTGGTCCCGTTCACGGCCTCGGCGACCGTGATGCTGAGTCCCACCAGGTCCGTGATGACGTGGGGAACCACCAACGTCACCGCCGACCCCCCCTCTGCGAGGGGGAGAACTCCGAATCGCCACGGCGGGCCGGATTCGACGTCGATGGGCAGTGACGCCTGCTCGTTGAGCCAGGCGGTGATCTCGCTCCGAGGCCGGGCTGTGGCGTCGACCGCCAGTTCCGCCGGCGGGGACCATCGGGTCCATCTGGACCGGCCGAACGGGATCGGCGAACGCTCGATGCACCGGCCCAGCAGGCCGGTACCGAGATTGCGATGGAACCGGCGCAGGGCGTCGAGGTCGACATCGTGGTCGTAGATCCAGGTGAACTGGATCAGCGGACCTTGACCGTGTGCCTTGAAATCGAGGAAGAAGCTCTCGTCCATGTAATCCAGGACGTTGTCCACGGACCCCATGATAGAGGGCGCGAAGCGCCGGCTTCAGTCGCGGCCGGCGCCGGTGAGGCCGTTCTGCAGCCACGCCTTGGTACGGCCGGGGTGGTTGGTGGCGATCCAGCCCACCCCGAGGTCGCGGCAGAACTCCACGTCCTCGTAGTGGTCAACGGTCCAGCAGTACATCGCCCGTCCCTGAGCAGCGGCGCGGTCGACCAGGTCCGGGTGTTCGCGCAGGGTCGCGATCGACGGGCCGACGGCGGTGGCCCCCACGGTGGTGGCCGCTCCGCCCCCGAGGAAACGCGACGTCTCGCCGAGGAGCACGGTGGGCAGCATCGGCGCGGCCCGCCGGATCCGCCACATCGCGGCCGCCGAGAACGACATCACGACAGCGCGGGACAGGCCTGCCGACGGCGGCGACGCCATCCCGTACCGATGCAGGAGATCCAGCACCTTGCCTTCCACCAGTGCGCCGTACCGAACCGGATGCTTGGTTTCGATGAACACCTTCACCGGACGGTTCCAGTCGAGCACCAACCGAAGCAGGTCCTCGAGAGTGAGCACCCCGGTGTCGCCGAGGTCGGCGACGGCGCGCCAGCTTCCGTGCCACGCACCGAAGTCCAGTTCCCGGAGTTCGGCCAGGCTCAGATCGCTGACCAGACCGGTGCCGTTGGAGGTGCGGTCGACCCGCCTGTCATGCACGCAGACCAGGTGCCCGTCGCTGGTGAGGCGGACATCGCACTCCACGCCGTCGGCACCCTCGTGGAGGGCCAGTTCGAAGGCGGCGAGGGTGTTTTCGGGGCGCTCGGCCGACGCGCCTCTGTGCGCGACCACGAAAGGGTGCGCCGCAAGGACTCCGTCGGCCGGCGACATGATGTCTATGCTGCCGGTTCCCGGTCTCCGGACTCAACCACTCGGTCGGATTCGCCGGAGGATTCTTCGGAAACCTCAACCGCCGGGAGAGCGCCGTCGTCGTCCGCCGCGTCGTCCCCGGCCTCTGCCCGCACGTCCTGAACGCCGGGCACTCCCGGTTCCTGCGCCGCCGCGGGGAGTTCGGACACCACCACCCACCGATGCCGTGGCCGCTGCGCGGGCCTGCCCACGAAACCGTCGAAGACCCGCCACAACAGCACCAACGTCGCGGTACCTGCCAGGTAGGCCACGATCATGGTGATGGTGTTGTCAGCAATCGCCTGCGGTTCGGTCGCCCGCCTCGTCCACGTCCCCCAGACCGCCACGACCGTGGCGAACGCCCACGCGACCCACCACGCGATGATGGGTTTGCGCTGCTTCTCCTCGACCCCTTCGGCATGGGCCAACTCGATCAGGAACACCGGGGCCCAGAACAGGCTGACCAGCGGGATCACGCAGCCCGCCCACAACGTCCACTCCGGTCGAGGATCGTCGCGGCCGTACTGCCGGTAGGCCGCGGCGCGGCGGTCGACGAGCCAGGCGGTCATCACGACCGTCACAACCAGAACTGCGACGATGGCCGCAAGACTCGCGAGCACACCCATCAGACGACCTGGGAAGGCCACCCAGGGGGGCAACAGCACGGTTCGATTGACGAGTAGCAGCAGGTAGCGCAGCAGGTGAGCGGCCGACGCCACCGCGAAGACCGCGGTGGCGGCCATCAACACGGCGCGCACCGCGTCGTTCGACGCAGTTTTGAGCTTCGTCTTCTGGCCCGCGACTGCAGGCGGAGCAATCTGGTCGACCAGTCCCCAGCGCGGGATGCTGCGGTAGCGCGGGGTTGGACCCAGTGGCCTGGGGCGGCGGCGGGCCGGCGGGGGCGGCCCCGGACGCACCGCGATCCAGCGGAAGCCGGCCGGCAGCCGGCCCGGGGTGCGCTGCTGCGCAGCAGGGCTGACCGGCGCTTGCACGCCAGGGGCGGATGGCGCGAGCAGTGGTCCGTGGCAGCGCGGGCACCAGGCCCGCTGCTGCTCGCGGACGTTCCATCGTGTCCCACACCGTGAACACACCTGAATCACGCCGACCAGCCTAGTGGGACCTCGAGGAATGCGACGCGGGCCGACACAGGATTCAGCAATGTCGACCTATCCACAGTTTCCACAGATTTATCCACAGTGCCGTAGGAGGACCTACGGTTCCCCACGCGGCCGAACACGCCCTGTGACCCAACCCACTGTGGATAACCCTCGGGGGTGGACGGGTTGCATCAACAGGCACCGGGCCGCGCAGCGAACTCCCGGGCGGCCCACCTCGACCGCTTGTGAACCGGCGGGTTATGCTCCGACACGACGTCACCGTTGTGACGAATTTCACCCGACACGGAGGGGCCGGCAGTTGACGACGCAGGCCGGGTCATCGACATGACGTCGCAGCACCCGTTCGAGATGGCATCGCAGCGATCATTCGAGCCCGGGTCGGCAACCGCTGCGTCAGCCTGGTACGCCTACTCGCCCTCGTCGATCTGTAACCGCTCCTACCTGGTTGCCGCAGCGCGAGCGGCCGCGATCGCCCTCGTCCTGATCGGCGTCCTGGCCCTGGTTGTCCTGCTCTGAGCTTGCACTCCTTGCGGTGCGGGCGGTCATGCAGCAGTGTTAGCGAGGCACTGTTAATCCCGTTGGGATTCCCAACTGTTTGACCATCGCCGAAGGAAGGTTTTATGGCTGACTACACCCTGCCCGACTTGGACTGGGACTACGGCGCTCTGGAGCCGCATATCTCGGGCCAGATCAACGAGTTGCACCACAGCAAGCACCACGCCGCCTACGTAGCGGGGGCCAACGCCGCCGTCGCCAAGCTGGAAGAGGCGCGCGCCAATGACGATCACGCGGCGATCTTCCTCAACGAGAAGAACCTCGCGTTCCACCTCGGCGGTCACGTCAACCACTCGATCTGGTGGAAGAACCTCTCCCCCAACGGCGGCGACAAGCCAACCGGTGACCTGGCGGCCGCCATCGATGACGCATTCGGCTCGTTCGACAAGTTCCGTGCGCAGTTCACCGCGGCGGCCAACGGCCTGCAGGGCTCCGGTTGGGCGGTGTTCGGCTACGACAGCCTCGGTGACAAGCTGCTGACCTTCCAGCTCTATGACCAGCAGGCCAATGTCCCGCTGGGGATCATTCCGCTGCTGCAGGTCGACATGTGGGAACACGCCTTCTACCTCCAGTACAAGAACGTCAAAGCCGATTACGTCAAAGCGTTCTGGAACGTGGTCAATTGGGAGGATGTCCAAAACCGCTACGCCGCAGCGACATCGAAGACTAAGGGGCTCATCTTCGGCTGACGGCCGGGATTGGGTTCCGCTGAACGGTGAAGGGGCGTCGCGCATAACGCGCGGCGCCCCTTTTCGTATTCTGCCCGGGGGTCGACCCCCCGGAATTAGCACTCTCGTCCTATTGTGTGCCAGCCCACCTGTGGCCCATGCTATTTCGCACCAACCCGGCTGTCTTATCGCATGAATACTTGCGGAGGCGAAATGGAGAGCAGTTCAGGACGACCAGTAGAGATTGCGCCTTTTCATTCGCGCGGTTGCCTGAAGGGTTTCGTCGTGTCGGGCCGTTGGCCGAACTCGACCAAGGAGTGGGCGCAGCTTCTGATGGTGACGGTCCGTGTGGCGTCCGTGCCCGGACTGCTCTCCACCACCACGATTTTCGGGGTTCGTGAGGAACTGCCGGAAAGGCCGGCACCGGGGACGGTGGGTCTGGTGCTGGCCGAAGGCACGGTCATCGGCGAAACCGCGGTTCCACCTGGTCATTTCGCCGACAGGCAGCCGCCCGCGCTGATCATGCTGCATCCGCCATCGGAAACGATGCCGTCCCTGCCCGAATGCTCCGGTGCCGCCTCGGGGTGCGTATTACTGCCCGGCCTGCCGTACCTGGGGTTGGAGCACCGCGCCGCATGGGTCGAAGCGGAGGCCGACGGCACCGTCACCAGCATGGTCAGCCGCGTGGGAGTCGACCCGATCAGCCATCCGGACACCGCCATCTTGGCGATGCTGCTCGCTGCTTAGCAGCACCCTGCCCGCATTCCTGCGCCCGGCCGCTGCGCCCCTGCGCCCGGCCGCTGCGCCCCGGTGCCCGGCCGCTGCGCCCCGGTGCCGCCGTACCGGCGTCCCCGCACAGAGCCCTGCCCAGGTCGGCGCAGCGACGCGCGACGGTCTCCCCGAGGGCCACCCTCATCATTCAGCCGATAGCAAACCACCGCCTCACCACCCGCGAACCCGGTGATGGTTGCCAGCGAGGAACCCGGCTTTTCCCGGAAATGGTCGGCCCCTGATTGCGCCCCGACGGGTGTGCGGGCGGGCAACGTGCCGGAATTAGGGGCCTTGTGTGCTGGGCATCAGGCAGAACGTGCCTGTGGAATTCGGCGGGAACGTTTGCCCGTTCTCTGATAGGACTGACAGGACGGACTCGCCCGAAAGTTTGCACTTGGCGGTTCCCATAAGTACGGCTACTATTGGCAGCAAACCACGCAATGCGTGGCGACGTGTTCGCACTCTGGAGGTTATTCGATGAGCACAACGTTCTCAGCACGCTTGAACCGGCTGTTCGACACCGTGTACCCGCCCGGGCGCGGCCCGCACACATCCGCCGAGGTCATTTCGGCTCTGAAGGCCGAGGGCATCACGATGTCGGCGCCGTATCTGTCGCAGCTGCGCTCCGGCAACCGGACCAACCCGTCCTCGACCACGATGACCGCGTTGGCCAACTTCTTCCGGATCAAGCCGGAGTACTTCACCGACGACGAGTACTACGCGAAGTTGGACCGCGAGCTCGGCTGGCTGGCCAACATGCGCGACGAAGGCGTCCGGCGCATCGCGGCCCGTACGGTCGGCCTCTCACCCGAGGCTCAGCAGTCCGTGGTCGAGAAGGTCGACGAGCTGCGACGCGAAGAGCAGCTCGACGCCTAGCGGGACCGCCGAATCCGATCGGCATTGAAAACGATGACGTTGTCGACGCGAGAAGCGTCGGCAACGTTTTCGTTTATGGGGACGCTTTCCGGTGCGCCGATGTCCTCGTCGGTCTGACCGACCCCGCCCTCGGGAACGGCGCGTAAGACAACGACCTCGGCTTCCCGGCGGGCGGGCGCCGGATCCTGATCGCCGGCTTGTTCCTCGTCCTGCTCAACGCCATCCAGGGCGTCCAGATCCACGCCATCCAGGGCGTCCAGATCCACGCCATCCAGGGCGTCCAGATCCACGCCATCCAGGGCGTCCAGGTCGACGACCGTCGCATCGCGGGCCGGTTGCTCCTTCACCGGCTCATCCACAGCAGCACCGAGAAGCCGGTACTGGCGTGCGATCTCGAGGATCCACTCGCGATCGGAGCAGTCCTCCGGTTGCCGCAGCCACCCCCGGCCGCGGAACGCCGCCGCGGCAGCGTGGGAATCGCCGCTGTTCCCGGCGCGGATCCACCGCGCCACGGTGCGAGCTTGTTCCGCCATATCGACGCCGGCGGGGGTTTCCGGCTCGACATCCTCCGGATCACCGTCGGGATCGTCGTATTCGATCGCTTCGAGGTAGATCGCGTCGGAGATCAGAGACAGCCGCTCGGCAACTCGGAACACCAATGGACCACGCGGTCGCACTCCGATGCCGACATCGGGGTGCCGGCGAATCATCTCGCGCTGAAGTGGGTGGATGAGCCGCAGTTCCCGTCGAGCACCGACCCAGTCCTCACTCGAGGGCATCAGCGACCCAGCGGCGACGATGGCCATCGCCGCAATCAACAGTGTGGCTGCGGTGCCGACGCCGATCATGGGTGTCGTCCCCAGCGCGCGAATCAGGAAGAACGCGCTGGCCGCGACGATCAGGGCGATGCCCGCGGTGAACATGAACAAAGCCCGGCCACGGCGGCTGGAGTTGGACAGCCGTATACCGACCCAACTCGCCAGGGTGAGGGCGAGTAGGACGTAGAGAAGCGGAACCAGCCACGGCAGTGACGTGTTGGACCCCAGGTTGCGCTCAAGGTAATCCCTGGGCTTCATCTCGGGCTGGCGTCCGCCGTTGAGGAATAGCGCCACGGCAACGGCGGCGATCACCGCGGCGGTCCCGTACTGGACGATCGCCAAGGTCCGGTTCCTCCTCGGCCCCTGACTGGAGGCGACCGAGGTGATCATGACGCAACTACCAGCGGCAGAGAAGATCAGCGCGACCTCGCTGATCGCGATCGAAATGTTCGGCCAGTGCAGCGCCCGGTCCACCAGCAGGGTCAGTGGTGCCCAGTTCAGCGCGGCCATCGCTCCCAGGCTGCCCAGCGCAACGATCATCCCGCTGCTGACCACGGACTGCTGGTTGACCAATGCCCAACCGATCCGCAAACCGGTGGCCAGGCCCAGCAGGCCGGCGATCACCCAGACGATCAACCAAACGCCTCTCCGAGTCGAACCTGGGCGATCGAAGCCCGGTCACTGCGCAGCCGTCCCAGGCGATACAGCAGGAGTGCGGCGAAGTCCTCGGCCTCCTGCTCGATGTCCTCGCCTCCCGGCCCCATGCATCCGGTGCGCTGGTTGAGCATGTAGCTGATCAGATCGTCGCTGGCGAAATCCGTTGCGCTCCTTGCAACCTCGGTAACGGGCATGCCGTCGTGCCCCAGTACGAGATGGCCGAGTTCGTGAGCCAGAGTACGGTCGGCGGTGGGCAGGCCGTGCTGAATGAGGAACTCGTCGTGGTCGGCGTACTGGCGCCACTGGCCGGAGACCCCGGGCGGAAGTTCGGCCGTGCTGACATCGATCGGGCGGCCCCTGTCCTCACCCACAGCGGCCACCAGTCGGGGCAATGACACCTCACCGTGGTGGGGGGCCAGGGCAAGAACGTCGTTCACCGCCTTCGTCACGCGGCGGCCGGCCGTCATCTCGCCGCCGCGGAAGCGGATCCCTCGTAGTCGCGGGTATCGGATCACCTGAGGTACCTCGTTCCCGTGGAGTTAAGGGCAAAGCCTGTCCTGGCCTGGCGCCAGCCGAGGAAGATGCCGACAGCCGTCAGCCCCAACAGCGCGATCAATCCCGGCGTCGCCACCGGATCCATCCGCGGAAGCGCCGCTTCGGTGACGCTCGCGGGAATAACCAGTCTGCCCGGCCGGGGCGGCGAGCCAGCGAGGTGGTCACGCACCTCGGTGGGGGTCACCGGGGCCGGCGCGACGTTCCTGCCCACCGCGGACGGCAAAGGCCCGGTCACCCGAACAGGAGTCGCGGGCACAGACATTCCGGCGGGCGGCGCGGTAATCACGGGCACAGGAGCGGGGTCCAGAACCGCAACCGGCAACGACGGCACACGGTCGGCGGGGAGGCCCAGTTGCGATCCGGGCGCCACTCGCCTGGCCGGCACCGCTGCCAGGACAGGTGCGTTACTGCCCGGGTCGGGCGGCAGCACCGACCGTGCCCGCGGAGGACGGGCCGCCCGGTTGACGCCGACTGCCGGAGTGCCGGGGGATTGCCGCAGGCCGCTGACTGGACGGCTGGAACCGCCATCGAAGCCCGGTGGGCCACCGGGTTCAGCGAACGCCGGGGCCGCACCGAGAACCCCCGCCGAGACACCGGCGGTGATCAGCCAACCGACCACCGCTAGGCGCCCTTGCGACCGCTTCACGGACCATTCCTCGACGTCGCGGAGCCGGCATCGGCCCCAGGGTTTACAAGTACCCCACAATTGTGGCATATCCGCAGGTCGTCCACCTAGCCCCAACAGCAGACGCTAGGGTTTTAGCGCACCGGTCCGGGAGCACCCGCGCCCCCAACCCCATAACCTCCGGAAGGCGGCAGAGATGGGCCTGTTCAAGCGAAAGAGCCGTGCGACCCGGCGCGCGGAGGCGCGCGCTCTGAAGGCCAAGGCCAAGACGGCGGCGAAGATGGAAGCCAAGCTCGCCGCCAAGACAGAGGCCAAGCGCATCAAGGCGACGGTGCGGTCGGAGGGCAAGGCGATCAAGGCCGATCTGAAGGCCAAGCGCAATGCCGACCGCACCGCGGTTCGCGTGGCCTCCACCCAACTGAAGACCGCGCGGGAGGGCGCACTGCTGTCCCCCACCCGGATTCGACGCACCCTGACGGCATCCCGGCTGCTCGCGCCGGTGCTCGTCCCCGTGGCCTACCGCGCTGCGATGGCGGCCCGCGGGGCGATCGACGAGCGCCGCGCCGACCGTCTGGGCGTCCCACTGACGCAGCTTGGGCAGTTCTCCGGCGAGGGCGGCCGGCTGTCGGCCCGGATCTCGGGCGCCGAGCACTCCCTTGAGCTGATCAATTCCAGTAACGCGGGCGGCAAGGACGCCGAGAGCAGCCGTTTCGTTGCCGCGATGCGCGACCGGCTCGCTGCACTGGCCGCCGGCGTGACGGCCGCGGAGAACCTGCCAGGTCCCCGGCGTCGCGCCGCGCACGCCTCGATCAGCGAACAACTCGACGGCATCGAAGCCGATCTGATGGCCCGCCTGGGCGTCTTCTGACATGTCTGGCATGTCAGCCGTGATCCGTGTGCTCGCGGCGGTCTTTCTGCTGGTGTCGACGGCTGCAGTCGCCGCGCCCACCGCGGCGGCCCACACAGCGCTGACCGCGACCGAACCATCGGCCGATACGACGCTGAGCGCCGGTCCGAGCCGGGTCAGCGCGACCTTCAACGAAGACCTGCAGACGACGTTCGCGGCGATGACCGTCGTGGGACCCGACGGCAACCTGTGGTCCGCGGGCGACCCCGAGGTCCGCGGAGCCGTGGTCAGCGTCGGGCTGCGTCCGCTGGGTCCTTCGGGCACATATACCGTCAACTACCGCGTGACTTCGGCAGACGGGCACGTGGTGTCCGGGTCGTGGTCGTTCACGGTGACCGTGCCGAGCACCGGAGCGCCCGGACCAGCCGTGGCGGACAACTCTGCTCCACGCGGGATCCCGCTGTGGCCCTTCATCGCCGGTGCCGGCCTGATCCTCACCGCCGGTGCGGTTTGGGGCCTGCGCCGACGGTCCTGACGCCAGAAAGGCTGACACCATGGATATCCCCTTCCGTCCGACGGCGGACCTGGTTGACGACATCGGCGCCGACGTCCGCAGCTGTGACGTCCAGTTCCGCCAGTTCGGCGGCCGGTCGCAGTTCGCCGGGCCCATAGCGACGGTGCGTTGCTTCCAGGACAACGCACTGCTCAAGTCCGTCTTGTCCGAGCCTGGCGGCGGCCGGGTCCTGGTGGTCGATGGCGGAGCATCGCTGCACACCGCACTGGTCGGGGACGTCATTGCCGAATTGGGCCGCTCCAACGGCTGGGCCGGTGTGATCGCACTCGGCGCCGTGCGCGACGCGGCCACCCTGGCGACCCTCGACATCGGCATCAAAGCGCTGGGAACCAATCCGCGCAAAAGCACCAAAACCGGCGCCGGCGAGCGCGACGTGGTGCTGCACATCGGGGGTGTCGATTTCGCCCCGGGCGAACTCGCCTACAGCGATGACGACGGAATCGTCGTCGTCACCGCCTAGCCCGAAGACGCCCTGAACTGGCCCGCCGGGAAAGGTCGCGTCCACCGGCGCTGCCTTTTGCTAACCGTGGCCCCCGTTGGACCGCGCTCGCGTCTTCCGCCTAGTCTGTGCCCATGTCAGAGCAGTACCCGCCGGCAAGGCCAACCCTTGCCAGAATGGCTCTGTTCTGTGTTCTTGCCGGTGTCCTGACTGCGGCAATGCTCTTCCCGGTCGCCGCGGGCCTGGGTCTGGCGAGTAACCACGCTTCGGAGTCGGTCACCCAGGGTTCGGCCAACATCGTCGATGGCGAGATCCCAGCGGTCTCGACGATGGTCGACGCAGCCGGTACCCCGATCGCCTGGCTGTATGTGCAGCGGCGTTTCGAAGTGCCCTCGGACCGTATCGCCGACACCATGAAACTGGCCATCGTCTCGATCGAGGACAAGCGTTTCACCGCCCACAACGGCGTCGACATCCAGGGGACGCTGACGGGCCTGGCCGGGTTCCTCAAGGGCGGCGATGACACCCGCGGTGGGTCCACGATCGAGCAGCAGTACGTCAAGAACTTCAACCTCCTGGTCAATGCCGAGACCGACGCCGAGCGGGAAGCGGCGGTGGAGACCACTCCGACCCGCAAGTTGCGCGAGATCCGAATGGCACTGGCCATGGACAAGGCGCTGACCAAACCGGAGATCCTCACCCGCTACTTGAATCTCGTACCGTTCGGCAACGGCGCCTACGGGATTCAGGACGCCGCCAAGACCTACTTCGGCATCGATGCCGCTCTGCTCAATTGGCAACAGTCCGCGTTGCTGGCCGGTCTGGTGCAGTCCACCTCCGCGCTCAATCCCTATACCAATCCCCAGGGCGCTCTCGACCGGCGGAACCTGGTGCTGGACACCATGATCGAGAATCTGCCCGAGTTCGCCGACGAGCTTCAAGCGGCTCGGGATCAGCCTTTGGGCATTCTGCCGCAACCGAACTCGATTCCGCAGGGCTGCATCGCGGCGGGCGACCGCGCATTCTTCTGCGACTACGCGCTGGAGTATCTGGCCAAGGCCGGCATCAGCAAGGAGGATGTCGCGCGGAACGGGTACACCATCAAGACGACGTTGGATCCCAAGGTCCAGAACAACGTCAAGCAGGCCATCAACGCGGTCGCCAGTCCCATGCTCGACAGCGTGGCCAGCGTGATGAGCGTGATCAGGCCCGGCAAGGACGCTCACCGTGTGCTCGCAATGGGTGACAACCGCAGCTATGGCCTCAAACTCGAGGCCGGCCAGACCGTACAGCCCCAGCCCTTCACCCTCGTCGGGGACGGCGCAGGTTCGATCTACAAGATCTTCACCAGCGCCGCAGCACTCGAGATGGGCATGGGCATCAACGCCCTGCTCGACGTTCCGCCCTTCTTCCAGGCCACCGGCCTTGGCGAGAGCAACACTCCCGGCTGCCCGCCGAAGACCTGGTGCGTGAAGAACGCCGGCGGCTACCGCAGCCCGATGAGCATGACCGATGCCCTGGCGTTGTCCCCGAATACCGCCTTCGCGAAGCTGATTCAGCAGGTTGGGGTCGGACGGACCGTCGACCTCGCCGTGAAGCTGGGCTTGCGTTCCTACGCCGAACCCGGTTCAGCACGGTCCTACGAGCCGAAGAGCGACGAGAGCCTCGCCGACTACATCAAGCGGGAGAACATCGGGTCGTTCACGCTCGGGCCCTTCGAGACCAACCCTGTGGAGTTATCCAACGTCGCCGCCACCCTGGCCTCCGGCGGAACGTGGTGCCCCCCTTCGCCCATCGACAAGGTGCTCGACCGCCGGGGCAAGGAGATCTCGGTTCCCCAGGCCAAGTGTGAGCAGGTGGTCCCGGAGGGATTGGCGAACACACTGAGCAACGCTCTGGCCAAGGACACCACCATGGGTACCGGCGCCGCCGCCGCCGGCTCGGTCGGCTGGGGCCTGCCGATGGCGGGCAAGACCGGCACCACCGAGTCGCACCGGTCCTCGGGCTTCTTGGGCTACACCAACCAATTGGCCGCGGCGAGTTATATTTTCGACGACTCGCCCCAGCCGGGCGCGCTGTGCGCCTTCCCCCTGCACAAGTGCGGCGGCGCCGGAAACCTCTATGGAGGTACCTCCCCCGCGCAGACTTGGTTCCTGGCCATGAGCCCACTGGCCAACAGTTTCGGGCCCGTGACGATGCCCCCCACCGACCCGCGCTACGTCAATGGCGCACCGGGTGTCGCGGTGCCCGACGTGATGGGCCTCAACCTCGACGCGGCCAAGCAGAAGATCAAGGACGCCGGCTTCGAGGTTGCCAACCTGCCGACTGCGGTCTTCAGCCTGTCCGCGAAGGACACCGTGGTGGGGACCACCCCTGGCGGCCCGGTTCTGCCCGGTTCGATCATCACCATCAACACCAGCAACGGCATCGCACCGGCCCCGCCACCGCCGCCGATGGGGGCCCCCGTCATCCCGCAGGGCCCGGTCTATCAGGCACCCAGCCCGCGTTACGACCCCGGTTACAACAACAACTACGACGACAGTTACAACAACAACTACAACGACAACAACAACTACAACGACGGCGGCGGTTACAACGAGGCGCCGATCGGCCCACCACCGGAGTTGGCGCCGCCGGAGGGTGGCAACGTCATCGAGATTCCGGGCCTGCCGCCGATCAACATCCCAGGCATGCCGGAGGCACCGCCGCCACCGCCCTGGGAGCCGCCGCCGCCGCCTCCGGCTCCGGTCTGGGAGCCGCCGCCACCGCCCCCGGCGCCGCCGTGGGAACCACCACCACCGCCACCACCTCCGCCGGTCGATATCCCTCCGCAGTAGCGGCTGGGATCAGTAGGCTCACGCGGGTGCGCTTCGCCTTCAAGACAGCCCCGCAGAACACGACCTGGACCGACATGCTGGCCGTGTGGCAGGCAGCCGACGACATCGAGGTCTTCGAATCGGGCTGGAACTTCGACCACTTCTATCCGATCTTCTCCGATTCGGCCGGTCCGTGCCTGGAGGGGTGGACGACGTTGACCGCTCTGGCGCAAGCCACGAAGCGATTGCGACTGGGCACCCTGGTGACCGGTATCCACTACCGGCATCCGGCGGTACTGGCGAATATGGTTGCGGCGCTGGACATCATCTCCGGTGGCCGGCTGGAACTCGGGATCGGCGCGGGCTGGAACGAGGAGGAGTCCGACGCCTATGGCATCGAGTTGGGCAGTCTGACGGACCGATTCGACCGGTTCGAGGAGGCCTGCCAGGTCTTGATCGGCCTACTGAGCCGGGAGACAACGGATTTCGACGGCCGGTTTTATCAACTCAAAGGCGCGCGCAACG
The DNA here is from genome assembly GCA_903862565.1 of uncultured Actinomycetes bacterium. Classification (GTDB taxonomy): domain Bacteria; phylum Actinomycetota; class Actinomycetes; order Mycobacteriales; family Mycobacteriaceae; genus Mycobacterium. Next base: position 13,887 of record CAIOYU010000550.1, read on the forward strand.
AACCCAAAGGCCCGCAGCGTCCGCACCCCCCGATCTGCATCGGTGGCAACGGGGAGAAGCGGACCCTGCGGATCACCGCGAAGTACGCGTCGCACTGGAACTTCCCGGGCGGCACGCCAGGGGAGTTCGCCCGCAAGCGTGACGTTCTCAAGGCGCACTGCGCCGACGTCGGCCGCAATCCCAAGGACATCATGCTGTCGGCGCACATCCGGCTCACCGAGGAGCGCGGGTGTCGCGGGGTCATCGAAGACAGCATCGCCCTGGGGGCGGAGGGTTTGGATCTGGCTATCGTCTACCTGCCGGTCCCGCACGACCCGCGGGTGCTCGAACCGTTGGCCGAGAGCATCCGCGACTCGGGGTTGTGGCGGACCGGACCCGGCTGACTAACGCAGCAACCTGACGCAACGACTAACGCAGCGATGAGGCGGAGTCGAACCGGAGCAACTCGTCGGGGGTGACGAGGCGTTCATGTTTCGCCGGAAACTCCCGGCTCTTGACGGGGTGACGCAGAAACGACCAGGCGATCCGCCCGGCTTTGGACCGCGGTATCGGGCCCGTCATCACCTTCTGGGTCATGATTGGTATCGGCTCCTGAGTGTCCGGCACACGCCGCTGGCAACTACCAGACACCATACCCACACCGCCACAACCTGGCCAATGAGCACGCTGCAGGGTACGCAGCGATTTTTACCGCTGCGGCGCGGCGGTCGGCGGAATCGGTGCCGGCAGCGCGGTGTGGCCCATCAGGTGGCGGTCCACTCCGGCCGCGGCGGCGCGCCCCTCGGCGATCGCCCACACGATCAGCGACTGTCCCCGGCCCATGTCGCCGGCCACGAACACCCCGGGCACCGAGGTCTCGAAGTCGGCGTTACGGGCGACGTTGCCACGATCGGTCAACTCCACCCCGAGGTCCGCGAGCAGGCCGGTCTTCTCCGGCCCGACGAAGCCCATCGCGAGCAGCACCAGATCGGTGGGCAGTTCGAAGTCGCTGCCCTCGACCTTCTCGAACCTGCCGGCCTTCATCTCCACCTCGTGCGCCCGCAGACCGGTGATCTTGCCGGAGCTGCCGACGAACCGCTCGGTGTTGACCGAGAACACCCGTTCGCCACCCTCCTCATGGGCCGAGGACACCCGGAACATCAGGGGGTAGGTCGGCCACGGGGTGGAGTCAGCACGTTCCTCCGGCGGGCGGGGCATGATCTCGAACTGGTGGACGCTGCGCGCACCCTGACGCAGCGACGTGCCGAGGCAGTCTGCGCCGGTGTCACCGCCGCCGATGATGACGACCCGCTTGTCCTTGGCGGTGATCGGCGGCTGGCCGTCCGGGCCGAGAACCGGGTCGCCCTCCTGCACCTTGTTGGCCCAGGGCAAGAACTCCATCGCCTGGTGGACGCCGTCGAGTTCACGGCCCGGGATCGGCAGATCGCGCCAGTCGGTGGCCCCGCCGGCCAGCACGATGGCGTCGAACTCCTCGCGCAACTCCTCGGCGGTGACGTCGACCCCGACGTCGACCCCGGCACGGAACTTGGTGCCCTCGGCCTCCATCTGCTCCAGACGGCGGTCGATGTGGCGCTTTTCCATTTTGAACTCGGGGATGCCGTAGCGCAGCAGCCCGCCGATGCGGTCGGCCCGCTCGAAGACGGTGACGTCGTGTCCGGCTCGCGTCAGCTGCTGGGCCGCTGCCAGCCCGGCGGGGCCGGAGCCGACAACGGCCACCGACTTGCCGGTCACCAGGTGCGGGCGGTTGGGCTGCACCCAGCCCTCATCCCAGGCGTTGTCGATGATTTCGACCTCGACCTGCTTGATCGTCACCGGATCGGCGTTGATGCCCAGCACGCATGACGCCTCGCACGGCGCGGGGCACAGCCGGCCGGTGAACTCCGGGAAGTTGTTGGTGGCGTGCAGCCGCTCGATGGCATCCTGCCAGCGGTCCCGGTAGACCAGGTCGTTCCACTCCGGGATCAGGTTGCCCAGCGGGCAGCCGTTGTGGCAGAACGGGATTCCGCAGTCCATGCAGCGCGCGGCCTGGTGCTGCAGCGCCTCGTGGTCGAAGTCCTCGTAGACCTCGTTCCAGTCGCGCAGCCGCAGCGGCACCGGCCGCCGTTTCGGGGTCTCGCGGCGGGGGTACTTGATGAAGCCGTTCGGATCAGCCACGGGACGCCGCCATGATCGCCTCGTCCACGTCCGCGCCGATTCGCTCGGCCTCGGAGATAGCGGCCAATACCCGCTTGTAGTCGCGCGGCATCACCTTCACGAAATCCCCTACCTGTCTCGGCCAGTCGGCCAGGATGCGCCCCGCCACAGCGGAATCGGTGGCGTCGCGGTGCGCGACGAGCATGTCGTGCAGCCACTCGGTGTCGGTGTCGTCGAGCTGCTCGAGGTCCACCATCTCGGCGTTGAGGTTCTTCGGGAACTTCCCGGCCGGGTCGTAGACATAGGCGATACCGCCCGACATACCGGCCGCGAAGTTGCGTCCGGTCTGACCCAGGATCACCACCCGGCCGCCGGTCATGTACTCGCAGCCGTGGTCGCCCACGCCCTCGACCACCGCATGGGCACCGGAGTTGCGCACCGCGAACCGCTCGCCGACCGTCCCGCGGATGTACGCGTGTCCGCTGGTGGCGCCGAACAGGATCACGTTGCCGCCGATGATGTTGTCTTCGGCGACGTAGCCGGCGGGGGCGTCATCCGACGGCCGCAGCACGATCCGCCCGCCGGAAAGGCCCTTGCCGACGTAGTCGTTGGCGTCGCCACGCACCTGCAGCGTGATGCCCCGGGGAACGAAAGCGCCAAAGCTGTTGCCGGCCGAACCCTCGAAGGTGATGTCGATGGTCCCGTCCGGCAGGCCGTCGCCACCATAGGCTTTCGTCACCTCATGGCCGAGCATGGTGCCGACGGTGCGGTTGGGGTTGGAGATCTTGGTCGTGAACTTCACCGGCGTGCCCGCGTCCAGTGCCTCGCGGCATTGCGCGATCAACTGCTGGTCCAACGCCTTGTCCAAGCCGTGGTCCTGGCGCGAACTGCAGTACAGGTCCTGGTTCATGAACGCCGAGTTGGCCTCGTGCAGAACCGGACTCAGGTCGAGCTTGCTGGCCTTCCAATGCGCGGCGGCCTTGGCGGTATCCAGTGCGCCGACCTGTCCGACCATTTCGTTGATCGTCCGGAAGCCCAACTGGGCCATCAGCTCGCGGACCTCTTCGGCGATGAACAGGAAGAAGTTCTCGACGAACTCCGGTGCGCCGGTGAACCGTGCCCGCAGGACCGGGTTCTGGGTGGCCACGCCCACCGGGCAGGTGTCCAGGTGACAGACACGCATCATGATGCAGCCGGACACCACCAGGGGCGCGGTGGCGAAACCGAACTCCTCGGCGCCGAGCAGCGCGGCGACCACGACGTCGCGGCCGGTCTTGAGCTGGCCGTCGACCTGCACGACGATCCGGTCGCGAAGTCCGTTGAGCAGCAGCGTCTGCTGTGTCTCGGCCAGACCGAGCTCCCACGGTGCGCCAGCGTGCTTCATCGATGTCAGCGGGGTGGCGCCGGTGCCGCCGTCGTGCCCGGAGATCAGCACCACGTCGGCATGAGCCTTCGACACACCGGCCGCCACGGTGCCGACGCCGTTCTCGGAGACCAGCTTCACATGGATCCGGGCTTCCGGGTTGGCGTTCTTCAGGTCGTAGATCAGCTGCGCCAGATCCTCGATCGAGTAGATGTCGTGATGCGGCGGCGGCGAGATCAGGCCCACGCCCGGCGTGGAGTGCCGCACCTCGGCCACCCACGGGTACACCTTGTGACCCGGAAGCTGACCGCCCTCACCGGGTTTGGCGCCCTGGGCCATCTTGATCTGGATGTCGGTGCAATTGGTCAGGTAGTGGCTGGTCACACCGAAGCGGCCGGAAGCCACCTGCTTGATCGCGGACCTCCGCCAATCGCCGTTGGCATCGGGCTCGAATCGGCTGACCGCTTCTCCGCCCTCACCCGAGTTCGACCGGGCCCCAAGGCGGTTCATCGCGACCGCCAGTGTCTCGTGAGCCTCCGCGGAGATGGAGCCGTAGCTCATCGCACCGGTGGAGAAACGCTTGACGATCTCGCTGACCGGCTCGACCTCGTCGATGGGAATGGACGCACGACCAACGCTTGCGGGGGCCTTGAACTTCAGCAGACCGCGCAGCGAAGCGATCCGCTCGCTCTGGTCGTCGACCAGCTTGGTGTATTCCTTGAACACCTCGTACTGCCCGGTACGAGTTGAATGTTGGAGTTTGAAAACCGTTTCGGGGTTGAACAGGTGGTACTCGCCCTCGCGACGCCATTGGTATTCGCCGCCGACCTCGAGTTCGCGGTGGGCGCGCTCGTCGGGCCGGTCCAGGTACGCCAGCTGGTGACGGGCGGCGACATCGGCGGCGATGTCGTCGAGGTCGATCCCGCCCACCGGGCAGTGGAGACCGGTGAAGTACTCGTTGAGCACAGCCTGGGAGATGCCGATCGCCTGGAACAGCTGCGCGCCGGTATAGGACGCCACGGTGGAGATGCCCATCTTCGACATCACCTTCAGCACACCCTTGCCGGCGGCCTTGATGTAGTTGTAGAGGGCCTTCTCGCGGTCCAACTCCCCGAGGACGCCGCGGTCGATCATGTCGCTGATCGACTCGAAAGCCATGTACGGGTTGACCGCGCCGGCGCCGAACCCGATGAGCATCGCCATGTGGTGCACCTCGCGGGCGTCACCGCTCTCGACGACCAGACCGACCTGGGTGCGGGTCCGCTCGCGCACCAGGTGGTGGTGGACGGCGGCGACCGATAGCAGCGACGGGATCGGGGCCATGTTCGCGTCGGATTCACGGTCGCTCAGGATCAGGATGCGGGCGCCGTCGGCGATCGCCTTCGACGCCGCGGCCCGGATGTCGTCCAGCGCGCGACGCAGCCCGGGGCCACCCTTGGCCACCGGATACAGGCAGCTGATGATCGCCGAGCGCATACCGTGCCGGTGGCCGTTCACCTCGTCCTCGGGGTCGAGGTTGACCAGCTTGGCCAGTTCATGATTGCGGAGGATCGGCTGCGGCAACAGGATCTGGTGGCAGGATTCCGGGGTGGGATGGAGCAGGTCACGCTCGGGGCCCAGGGTGCCCTCCAGGCTGGTGACCACCTCTTCGCGGATTCCGTCCAGGGGCGGATTGGTCACCTGGGCGAACAACTGCTGAAAGTAGTCGAAGAGCATCCGCGGGCGGGCGGAGAGCACAGCGATCGGGGTGTCGGTGCCCATCGAGCCCAGCGCCTCGAGGCCGCTGCGCGCCATCGGCGCCACCAGCAGGTTCAGTTCCTCGTAGGTGAAGCCGAAAGCCTGCTGGCGCAGCACCACCCGGTGATGCGGCATCCGGATGTAGGGGCCCTGAGGCAGGTCATCGAGGTGGAACTGTTCGGACTCCAGCCACTCGGCGTAGGGGTGCTCGGCGGCCAGTTCCGCTTTGACCTCCTCGTCGGAGATGATGCGGCCCTGAGCGGTGTCGACCAGGAACATCCGGCCGGGCTGCAGGCGCGTCTTCTGCACGACGGTGGACGGGTCGAGGTCGAGAACGCCGGCCTCCGACGCCATCACGACCAGGCCGTCGGCGGTCACCCAGATGCGGGAGGGCCGCAGGCCGTTGCGGTCGAGCACTGCGCCCACGACGGTGCCGTCGGAGAAGCACACCGACGCAGGCCCGTCCCAGGGCTCCATCAACGCCGCGTGATAGGCGTAGAAGGCGCGGCGGGCGGGGTCCATGTCCTCGTTGCGCTCCCAGGCTTCCGGGATCATCATCAGCACCGCGTGCGGCAGGCTGCGTCCGCCCAGATGCAGTAGTTCGAGCACCTCGTCGAAGCGCGCGCTGTCCGACGCTCCCGGAGTGCAGACCGGGAAGACCTTCTCGACGTCGGTGCCGAAAACGTCGGTGGAGATCAGCGCCTCGCGTGCGCGCATCCAGTTCTCGTTGCCGGTGACGGTGTTGATCTCGCCGTTGTGGGCGATGCGCCGGAACGGGTGGGCCAGCGGCCAGGACGGGAAGGTGTTGGTGGAGAAGCGGGAGTGGACGATGCCCAGCGCGCTCTCCATGCGGTCGTCCTGCAGGTCCGGGTAGAAAGCCTTCAGCTGCGGAGTGGTCAGCATGCCCTTGTAGATGAAGGTCTTCCCGGACAGGCTGGGGAAGTACACGGTCTCGCGACCCGGGCCGTCCTGGCCCGGCCCCTTGGTGCCCAACTCATGTTCGGCGCGCTTGCGGATCACGAACGCGCGGCGCTCCAGGTCCATGCCGGACGCACCGCCGATGAACAACTGACGGAATGTCGGCATCGCGTCCCGGGCCAGCGCGCCCAGCGAGGACTCGTCGGTGGGAACCTCGCGCCAGCCGAGCACGGTCAGACCCTCGGCTTCGACGATCTTCTCCACGCCCTCGACGGCCAGCGCGGCGTCCCGGGCGGACTGCGGCAGGAACGCCATGCCGGTGGCGTAGCTGCCCTCCGCGGGCAGGTCGACGCCGGTCTCTTCTTTGAAGACGACGCGGAAGAACGCATCCGGGACCTGAATCATGATTCCGGCGCCGTCACCGCTGTTCGGCTCGGCGCCGGCGGCGCCGCGGTGTTCCAGATTCAGCAGCGCGGTGATGGCCTTGTCGACGATGTCGCGGCTACGCCGGCCATGGATGTCGACAACCATGGCCACACCGCACGCATCGTGCTCGTAGGCGGGATTATAGAGCCCGACTTTTGGTAATCCGACCCTGCTGGGCATAAGCACCTGACCCTTCACACCATGTCACGCAGCGGTTCCGGCCCGTGGTTCGTAGCTGGCGCTGCGCCCCGTCGGGTACCTCCGTGCGTCGGTGAACGGTGGCCCTTCTGTGGTCTTCACTAGATAACGAAACGATAGGCAGACACGGGCTGACATGCCAACTTAGGCAAGCCTAATGGAAGGGTTCGGTTCGTCACAGCACGATCGGCAGGTGCTTCTCGGCGCAGGCGTCGGCGACGGCGCCCAGAACGTCCTCGGCGTGCAGGGTTTCCAGGTCAGCGACCGTCACCGAACCCCGGTCCGCCCGATTCAGTGCCGCCACCCGGGAGTCCCGTAGCCGCTCCGCCCGTTCCACCACGTTTCTGGCGAAGCGGCCGTTCTGCATGATGTCGATCCCGTGGCTGCCGTCGGCGCCGAGATACCCCTGCAGTGCCCGGCAGGCGCCGGCGAGTGCGGTGTGGGCATCGGGGGCGATCACCGTGGCCCTGGGGCGCCCGTAGCGGACCGCTATCTCGACCAGTTCGGCAGGATCGTAGGACGCGAACCGCAACTTTCGGTTGAACCGTCCCGCCAGGCCCGGATTGACCTGCAGGAACTCGTCGATCTCACGCTCGTAGCCGGCGCCGATGAAGCAGAAGTCGAAACGGTGTACCTCCAGTGCGACCAAAAGTTGGTTGACGGCTTCCATCCCGATCATGTCGGGGCGCCCGTCGTGGTGGCGTTCGACGAGGCTGTAGAGCTCGTCCATGAACAGAATCCGGCCCAGGGACCGGGCGATCAGTTCGTTGGTCTTCGGCCCCGAGGATCCGATGTGCTCGCCGCAGAAGTCGGCGCGCCTGACCTCGACGATCTCTGGCTGGCGGACGATTCCCAGCCCCGCATAGATCTTGCCCAGCGCCTCAGCGGTGGTGGTCTTGCCGGTGCCGGGCGGACCGACCAGCAGCATGTGGTTGGTGTGGTTGGCCACCGGCAGCCCGTGGGCCAGGCGCAGCGCCCTGACCTCGAGCTGATCCTCGAGTTCGGCGACGGCCCGCTTCACCCCGGCCAGCCCGACCTGGCTGTCCAACAGTTCCCGTCCCTGCGCGAGCAGTTCCGCTCGCCGCTCCCGGTGCTCCTCTTCGCAGCGGGCGTCTTCGGACCACTCGCTGTTCACGTCCCACTTGTCGGTGCGGCTGTTGATGGCCGCCTCGTCGGTCACCGCCAGGTGAAGCTGCGGATCGGCCAGCGCCTGCCGGGCCGCGTCGGTCAAGATGCCGTTGAGGGTGGCCCTGGACAGCCAGATCTGGGCCTGATCCTCCGCGCCCACCTGGCGGTGTGCCATTCCGCGGACGTAGGCCAGGTCGGCGGCGATGAGCGGAAAGTC
>CAIOYU010000551.1 GCA_903862565.1 uncultured Actinomycetes bacterium
ACGAACGCCACGATGTCGAGGTGGTCGAGGGACTCGCGCACCGCGGGCACCATCGACTCAACGAACTCGTCGTCGATGTCGGTGGTACGGCAGTCGGCAGTGAATTGCGAGTAGGCGAGATAGTCCACCGGGGCCCGGTCGAAGATGACGTCAGCTGCGCTGCTGGCATAGCGATGGACGCGACTGATGTTGTAGTACAGCTGAATGCCGTTGTGCAGGCGGGTGGAGGAGTCCCGGAAGAGGATTTCGTAGGGGCCGAAGAGCCCGAGCGCGCGGTAGGGCTCTTCCTCGCGGAGATACCCGTCGTGCGCGGCCACCCAGTCGTTGACGACGGTGGACTTGCCGAGCGAGTGGGAGCCCGACACAGCGATCCGCACGGAGCAAAGAATACCGCTCCTGCCACGGCTGACATTGACGTGTTCAGATCGGTAACCATGCGGGCGACGCGATCTGAGAATTCACCCAGAATTATGAGACAAGCGTCACACTGCGGTTTAACCTATGGCTGCTGAGAGCCGCCCGGCCCGGTGATCGAGCGACTCTCTGGCTTCGTCCACTTTCGGGGAGTATGGGGTCTGTCATGGGTGTACCGGCGGGTTACGACGCTGTTCTGACGGATGCTAGAGCCCGTGACGGCGTTCAGGCGAGGGGCCCGGCACACTCGGTTTCGAGGTTGCGTGTGGGCCGGGTTGGCGCGCTGGCGGCGGCCCTCGGCATCGGCGCGGCGATGTTCGCGATCCCTGGGCTGGCGGCCGCTGACACCGGCGGCTCCGAGGGTGCGAGTGGGTCGATGAGCAGCTCGGGTTCTCTCTCCAGCGGCTCTCGCGGTCCGGCGGACGTTTCGTCCCGGACGGCGCGTCAATCATCGACACCCGCCGACGGCGTTCCGGGCAACAGTGCCGCCGAAGCGGTGGCAGGCCGGGATGTCGGAACTGGTCGGCGGGCGAGCGCCACCAAAGGTTTGCCGAATTCGATTGCGCCGGAAGCGGAACCGAGGCGTGGCGCCCGGAGCGCCGGTCAAAGTGCCGTCGGGGGCGGTGCCTCCCCGTCAGCTAAAAGCACCAACAACCCATCGCCGGTAGAGGTCCCGCTGGCCGCCGTAGCGACGACACGGTCGGCTACCACGACCGCCAGCGCCGCAACGGTTCCGGCGGTATCCGCCGCAGCGGTACCCCAACTCTCGGCCGGAAACGCTGGCGCGGCGGCGGTAGCAATCAGGCCGGCGCGCGTCGGTTGGGCGCCTGCCGTGGTTGCTGCAACCCCGGCCAGTCCGGTGCCCTTCGCCGGGCTGCCGGCCAATGGGCTCTTCGCGCAATTGGTCCAGAGGATTGACGCTCAGAACCAAGCGGCGGTCCGCACCATCTTCCACGCTCTGCTGAACTGGACCTCCACGCTGCCAGTCAATCCGCTGACCACGTGGTTAGAGGGCGGCCTGCTGATAGTCCGCAAGTCGCTGTTTAACCAGACCGCAGGGGTTCGCTCAGTTCAGAGCGCGAACTCGCCCGCCTTGGTGATCGGCAAGATCGATGTCGTCGACCCCGAGGGCGACGCCTGGAAAGTCGAGCTGGTCAGCGATCCCAGCCACGGCACCGTGGAGATTGGGACTACCTCACAGGCCAACGGCATCGGTTCGACGAAGTACACCTACACCCCCGGTGAGGGCTATGCCGGTGGTGACCAGTTCGTCGTGAAAGTCACCCCCACCGAACCGGTCTTCAACATCCTGCACCCCTTCGGTGTGTTGAACACCCGCTACTACACAGTGGCGGTGGGTGATGCGGCCGAGGCGGCCACGATCCGGTTCAACGCCGATGGCGCCGACCCGAAAGACGTTCTGGATACCCATCTGTTCCTGTCGAACGCGGCGGCCACGGTGAAGGTCCGTAAGCAGGGCTTGCTCAATCCGAAATACACAGTGACCATGACGCTTTCGGCCGAGACGGCGGCCAAGTCGTTCGCGACGATGGACATCCGCGGGAACATCAGTGCCGTGCCGCTCGACACGATGTTGGGAGAGGACTGGCAGGCGTACGCGAAGAAAGCAGCCGAGAACGGCGTCAAGCCATTACTCGTGCTGAAGTATTCCGACGGCGGAGTGGACAAGGCCATTCTTGCTGGCATCAGCAATGTGACGAAGAACGCCGACGGCACCCACACCCTTTCAGGCCAGCTCATGTCTGACACGCCGGCCCAAGACGGTCGGGTCGACAGCTGGGACTTCATCGGAGCCAAGTACGAGAAGCCCTATGAGGACTTCATCAAAGGCGCCGGCCTGGCGGACTGCAAAGCCGGGCAGCAGTGCGCGTCAATATCGGTCGTCGGCAAACTAGCGATTACGACATTGTCACCGAGTGCCTTCACCGAAACCGGCGGGCGCGATTACGGGACTCCTCCGGTCCAAGGCGCGTCCGCGACCCAGACGGCACCCGGCGCGATGGGACCGGGAACCGCGCCCGGCAATGGCACCGAGCAGTTCGGTAGCACCAACAGCCAGGACGTGGAGTTGACGGCGATGATCCCCTGGGGCACAACGGGATCGTTCATCAGCGCGACCAACTTGACACAGGGCAACACGGAGGGGACGCCCAACGGTATCTTCCTCAACACCGCCACCGCCCCGGCCGGCGGCGGCAGTACCACCTGGACCCGCACCCAATTGGTGGACAACCAGTGGAACGCTGCCGTGAACGTGATGGCACGCTACGACCAGGTACTGCTGGACGACAACGGAAAACCGGTCGCGACCACCCTCGCCGGGACCGTTATTGCAGCGCAGCCCGCCCGGTCTTACTCCGTCGTTTTGGATGCCGATTCGATTGCGATCGGCTCGTCACTACAGCTATCTGAAGCAGCGCTGGCAGCGGCCGGCGTCAGCGACCCCGGGTCTCTATTGGGCGCGACGGTAGTGAATGACGCGTGGCTGCCCCCGGGTGGCTCGGTTATCACCGCCTATTCGGGGGTGAGCGGGGGTACCGCTAACTACACA
>CAIOYU010000552.1 GCA_903862565.1 uncultured Actinomycetes bacterium
GCTCCAATCGACGAACGGCGCAGCAGTCAAGAGGTGGCTGGCTAGAACGGCCACGGGGCTGTAATCGAGGGCGTGCGCCGTGACACCCAGGCGTGCCGATTCCAACGGAATCATTCCGCGGCCGGAGAACGGATCGAGCGTCGATGCCCCTTCGGGATTGGCCTTCTCAATTTCCGCGACGAGTTCGCTCCAGGCGGCGTAGCGCCCGGTCATCGCGGAGCGGACAAGATCCTGCAAACGCTCTTGCTCTGCCCGATCCTCCGGCCAGCGCAGAAGGGAGCAGATGGTGGCGGCTTTGGCTTGTGCCGTCGGGCGTTTCGCAAACCACATGAACAGGGAGATCTCGCTGTTCCCTGATCCCCAGCCGCGGTCACTGTTGTTGGACACTTCTGCGCTGGGAAACCAGCGTTCGATCATCCGCGTCATAGGTTGGAACCCGGTGCGCTCTTAAGGCTGCTGCCGGGGACTCGGAAGATCGCGGAGCCGGACATGTCTGTGGAGAACAGTGTTGCGGGGTCTTCATAGGCGCCGAAGAACCGCCCCACCCCGTCGGCACATTGGTCGACGACGTAGAGCCAGTAATCGCGGCGGTGCTGGGTGGCGATGAGAACCTCCTCGCCGGTCATGCGGATGCCGTCACTGGCGGCGCTGTCGAGAACGCCCTTGACCTCGATGAGCCGAGTCCTGTTCGCCCTCCGGGCCTCGAGGTCATATCCTCGGCCTTCGGTGTGGACGTCTTCGACGACCCAGCCATCGTCGGTTAGCAGGTTCTGGATGTGCCGCATGGACACCAACTCAGAGTCGATTTCGTTCTGCCGGCTGGCATCCGCGGCGGCAAGGACGCGGATTCGGCCCACGAGGCGAAGAGGGCTGAGTCCGACTTCGGACAGTCGCTCCAACTCGGAAATGCGGGCGTCGGTCTGGACTTGTAGTTGACGGCGCAACTCAAGCCGTGTCTCGCGGTTCTCGATTTCGTCGGTGATGGTCAACGGGAGGTTCATCAAGTCGCGCCGAGCTTGGGCGAACCAGTCCGACATCACTTCGCGATGACCTGTCACAGTCTGATCCGCGACGATTCCGGCCGCCTCGGCGGCTCTGGATTCGCGGGCCGGGTGTGGTGCAGTACCGGGCGAGTCGGTGGGAATCAGGTTCGCGAGCGTCTCCCACCGAACCGCCCGAGCGCTGCCACTGTCATCGACCTTGACCAGGCTCGCCCAGGCGCTGGCGCGCCTGCCGTCGCTCTCGGTCAGGGTTGCCTCGTAGACGTAGAGGTCATAGGGGGTCAGGCTGGTCGGATCGTCGGCGGCGCCGGACTGGTAGAGGTCTTGTGCGAGATCGTGTTCGGCCAGGTCGATCAGGTCGGTGAATGCTTGCTCTCCGGGGCCGAGGACGACCGTGTCACCGACGTCGATGCTGTGTTCGGCCGCGAGGACAGCCTCGCCGCTGGTAGCGATATGCGCACCCCGCGCGCCGCCGAGGGATTTCGGGAAGTCACCGTGGGGGAGAGACAACTGTCGGAATCCGGGTCCGGCAGCGGTAGGGGCGACGTCAAGAACCTGGGCGGCGGCCAGCCGATCCAGATAGGCCTCAACGATGGCCGGGTTGATTCGGGCGAACAGGTCACGTTGCAGCAACGTCAGTGCAGCGACCGCATCGACTTGGCTTGCAAGGCGTCGTTCGCTGTCTCGTACCTGACGGGCGACTCGGGTGAGTTCCTGGGCGCGGACGGCGTTGGCCGCCTCAATAGCCTTCTGTCGCTTGGCTTCGTCGTTGCCGTACAGATCGGTCAGCCATCGGTCGTAGTCCACCCCGGTGATTTCCGCGACGGCCGAAAGGCTGTCGAACATCTGCCCGTGCAACTCATTGGCCGCGGTGACGAAGTTATCAAGGAGGCGCAGGAGAGTGTCGCCTTCTCGAGTGTTCGTGGAAATTAGGTTATAGAGGAAAACATCGCGTGTCTGGCCGACGCGGTGAATGCGGCCCATGCGCTGCTCAAGGCGCACTAGGGACCATGGAATGTCGTAGTTGACCAGTACGTGCGCTGCTTGGAGGTCGATGCCCTCATTGCCGGCGTCTGTGGTGACGATGGCCTGAAAATCGCCGCGCATGAACGCTTTTCGAATTTCATCACGATCCGGTTTGCTCTGCCGACCGGAGTACACCCGAGCGGTGAACCCCTCGAGGATGAGACGTTCGGCGATCCATTCCGCGGTATCGGCATATTCGGTGAACACCACCACTTGTTCGCCGCCACTGGGCCTGATGCCGTGGGCGACGAGACAGTTCTCTATGAAGCACTGCCATTTCGAGGGCACCCATTCGGAATCGGCGACTGTTGCTTCGATCCGTGTGACGAGATCCTTGATCGCGGCGCGTTCGGCGCGCGTTGAGGTTGAACCGGTGTGGATCACTTTGGCTTCGTCAATCTCGGATTCGTCTGCGGCATCAACGGTTTCGGCCAGTAGTGCAGCTTCAGCTTCGCTCAATTCGCCCATGTGATCGGCGCGCCGACGCAATGTCTGTGCCAGGGCATGCAGGCTTGACGCGGCACGCTTGCCGTAGACCATGCGGGCCAATGGTTGGGCCGCGGGCGGGAAAAACTGCGCGACCATATCCAAGCCGGCCTGGTAGTAGCCGTATTCAAGCAGCGACAGCGGCAGGTTGTAGTTATGCGCCGTGCGGCCCTTGAACAGTCGGGTTTTCCCGTCGTAGTCGACGAGGTCCTCTTTCATGCGGCGCAGGAAGTGGATAGGGCCCGGCTTTAACGCGCTCAGGCTGACATTCGGATCACTGCCCGGATCCGGGTATATCGCCGGATCAACCAGATGGAGAAGGTGGCGAAAGAGCCATTCCTTTCCGCGATGAGGGGTAGCCGTCATCAAGAGCGCACGAGGGGTGTTCTTCGCCAGTAGTCGTCCGACCTGGTGGAACCCGGCGGCGGTGGGAGTCAACCGGTGTGCTTCATCGAACACCACCAAGTCCCAGGCCGCCTTGTCGGGGCGAATTGCGTCCTGAACGGCCATGTTGACCGCGGCGAGTTCAAGTGAAACGACCCACAGGTCATTGGAGTTAACCGCGTCTTCTCGGACAGTCGTCGACGTGAGCTGACGCAGGCCGCCGCCCAGAAGGCGGTCAAAATCATCGACCCATTTTGTGGCAAGGTTCGCCGGGCATACGATAATTGCTCTGCGTACCAAACCTTTTCGTTGCATCTCTCGGATGTAAAGTCCAGCCATAATTGTCTTGCCCGTCCCGGGCTCGTCGGCGAGAAGAAGCCTTAGTCGAGGCTGGGAGAGCATGGCCCCGTAGACAGCGGTAGTTTGGTGAGCGTAGGGCTTCAGGGGCATGGAGGCGATCGCGCTCGACTCGGCATTGGTGGCCGCAGCACCCATCCATCTCGTCCACATCGCAGCGAGAACACGGGCTGAGACGGCGTGTCCGTCACTGACCAGAAGCCGGACCGTTTCAGTGTCTCCCGGCGGGAGGTTCACCTCGTGCCGTCGGTCGGCGTCGCGGTCGTCGATTAGGATTAAGTCCCAGGATCCGGGTTCGTCGCCGGGATATGCGTGGCGGATGGTCGCAAATTCGGGCGCACCAGCACAGTTAACGCGGACCCGTTGTCCCCGCTGGAAGGCATGTTCAGACCCCATGTCGTCCCATGTGCACGTTTGTGACCCCCGCCGCCGCTCGAACTGTCCATCTGAAGCGTCGCATCCGCTGCCGCTTTATTTGCGGTTTGCTGCACTTCGCCATGCCATTCTGTGTCACGGCACCGACGTTCCGGAGCAAGCGGGGGTCGGAATGTCGATTACAGGCCCAGTCCACGGTCCGTGCTGGGGTGGGCGGCGGCGGTGCGGGCCCAAATAGGCGTGGCGGCGTCGCGGTAGCGCTCGGTGAGAGCGGCGCGGCGTGCCAGCAGGTCGGCGGCGTCGCTGCGTGCGGCGACCTCGGGGCCGTCGGGGTGCGCCTCGAGGTAGCGGCCCACCCGGGCCAGTGCGCTGGCGGAGGTGTTCCGGCCGGCCCCGCCGAGGCGGGCAGACCACGACAGGGTGTCGGCGACCGCGTCGGTCAGGGCACGGCTCGGCCCCGCGGGGGCGGTGTCATCGGTGAGCAGTAGAAGTTTGGTGTTCGTCGCGCCGGCGTGGGTGATGAGCCAGCGCAGCTGATCGGAGTTGAGGTGGTCGGCGTCGTCGATGATGAGCAGGGTTCCCGGCGGCGGTGCCCACCGGCCGGA
>CAIOYU010000553.1 GCA_903862565.1 uncultured Actinomycetes bacterium
GCGACATCGGGCGGGGGAGCCGCGACGGCCGGCGCCTACACCGGACCCGAACTCGAACCTCGAACAACCGAATTCCTCACCCATCCGGCCTTCCACGCCTACCGCACCGAGACCGCGATGATGCGCTATCTGCGGGCACTGTCCGACAAGGACCTCGCCCTGGACCGCACCATGATCCCGCTGGGTTCGTGCACCATGAAACTCAACGCCGCCGCCGAGATGGAGTCGATCACCTGGCCCGAGTTCGGTCGTCAGCACCCGTTCGCCCCAGCCGATGATGCGACGGGCCTGAGGCGCCTGATCGCCGACCTGACCGAGTGGCTGACCGGGATCACCGGATATGACGCAATCTCGTTGCAGCCCAATGCCGGATCGCAGGGGGAGTACGCCGGACTGCTGGCGATCCACGACTACCACGCCGGCCGGGGCGACACCCATCGCAACATCTGCCTGATCCCGTCCAGTGCGCACGGCACCAACGCCGCCTCGGCGGCGATGGTGGGTATGCGGGTCGTGGTCGTCGCCTGCCGGGAGAACGGCGACGTCGACCTCGACGACCTGCGGGCCAAGGTGGCCGAACACGCCGACAAACTCGCGGCGCTGATGATCACCTACCCGTCCACCCACGGGGTCTTCGAACACGACATCGCCGACATCTGCGCCGCCGTGCACGACGCCGGCGGCCAGGTCTACGTCGACGGCGCCAACCTCAACGCCCTGGTCGGGGTGGCCCGCCCGGGCAAGTTCGGCGGCGACGTGAGCCACCTGAACCTGCACAAGACGTTCTGCATTCCGCACGGTGGCGGCGGACCCGGCGTCGGCCCGGTGGCAGTGCGGGAACACCTGGCGCCCTATCTGCCGGGGCACCCGATGGCACCGGAACTGCCCAGCGGGCACCCGGTGTCGGCCGCGCCCTACGGGTCGGCGTCGATCCTCCCGATCACCTGGGCCTACATTCGGATGATGGGCGCGACCGGGCTGCGTCAGGCCACGCTCACCGCCATCGCCTCGGCCAACTACATCGCCCGCCGACTCGACGAGTACTACCCGGTGCTCTACACCGGCGAGAACGGCATGGTTGCCCACGAGTGCATCCTGGACTTGCGCCCGATCACGAAGGCTACCGGCGTTACCGTCGATGACGTCGCAAAGCGCTTGGCGGACTATGGTTTTCATTCCCCCACCATGAGCTTCCCAGTGGCCGGAACCCTCATGGTCGAGCCGACCGAGAGCGAGAGCCTGGCTGAGGTGGACGCCTTCTGCGAGGCGATGATCGCGATCCGCGCCGAGATAGACAAAGTGGGCTCGGGCCAGTGGCCCGCAGAGGACAACCCGCTGCGCAACGCCCCGCACACCGCCGAGTGCCTGCTGGTGGACGAGTGGACCCACCCCTACACCCGGGAGCAGGCCGCCTATCCGCTGGGCAAGGGCTTCCGGCCGAAGGTATGGCCACCGGTGCGCCGGATCGACGGCGCCTACGGTGACCGCAACCTGGTGTGCTCGTGCCCGCCGGTGGAAGCGTTCGCCTGACGTGCTTCCCGCCGGCGTACGCCACTGGCAGGCTGGCGGCCGGATGCTGGCCACCCGCGCTGGTGAGGTGTTCGTGCGCCCCGCGCCGGGGGACGGGCCCACCGTCCTGCTGCTGCACGGATTCCCCTCCAGCTCTTACGATTTCCGAGAGGTGACGGAGCGACTGGGGGACCGGGCGTGGTTGACGCTGGACTTCCTGGGATTCGGGCTCTCCGATAAGCCCCGGCCACACCGCTACAGCCTGTTCGAGCAGGCCGACATCGTCGAGGAGGTGGTCGCGGCCAATGTCAGCGGGCCAGTGGTGCTGGTCGCCCACGATATGGGAACCTCGGTGGCCACCGAACTGCTGGCCCGGGACCTGACCGGGCGGCTGGGATTCGATCTGCGGCGAGCGGTGCTCACCAACGGCAGCGTAATCATCGAGCGGGCGAGCCTGCGGCCCAGCCAGAAGATGCTGCGCGGACCGCTGGGGCCGCTGTTGTCCCGGTTGGCCAACAAGCGCAGTTTCCTGCGCGGTTTCGGCAAGCTGTTCAGCCCCGGCCATCCGCTGTCGCAGTCCGAGGCCGACGCCCAGTGGGCGTTGCTGGCCCATGCGGGCGGAAACCGGATCCTGCACCTGCTGTCTGCCTACCTCACCGAACGCGTTCGTTACGCCCAGCGCTGGCACGGCGCGGTGCGGGAATGGCCCAAGCCGTTGAGCTTCCTGTGGGCCACCGCCGACCCGGTGGCCACCACCGAGGTACTGGCGGGGTTGCGCGAACTGCGCCCGGCAGCAGAGGTGGTCGAACTACCGGGGATCGGCCACTATCCGCAGATCGAGGAGCCGACCGAGTTCACCGACGCTTTACTGCACTTGCTGGGGGACCGCGACTAGGACAGCAGGCGGGCTATCGCGGCGGCGGCGTCGGGGGAGTCCGCGGCGGGCACGTTCTGGTAGTAGCCACCGGAGATCTGCGCGACGGCCTCCCAGGTGGGCCGGTCCGGATCGTCACCGACGTCGATCACGTTGACCGCCACCGGCCGGTTGGGGTCGATGCTCGACCGGATGACATCCTGCAGGCCCGCGCCGTCGAGCGACTTGTCGGTGTGCGGCCCCTGCGTGATCACGAGTATCGAATTCGGCTGCCCGGGGCGGTAATTCGCGAGGGCATCGGCATAGATCATGCGCAGCGTGGTGAACGAGACCCCGCCACTGCCGCTGACGGCCACCACCCCGTCGAGGGCACCGGTCAGTGCCGCCGACCGGGGCCCGCCACCGAGGTCATCCGAGAGCGGGCCGGTGGGGATCAGGGTGGACGCCTCGAGACCGTTGAACGTCCACAGTCCCACCGCGGCATCCGAAGGAAGTGCAGCGAGACGGTTCTTCAGTGCCGGCGTCGCCGCGGCGAGGTTCTGGTTGAGCATGACGGTGGTCGTTCCCGCGCCGGCCGGGGAAACCAGTCCGGCAACCGAGGCCCGGGCCGCTTCGTCACCGACGGGCAGCGGGGCACCCAGGGTCCCGAATTCCACCACATCGTTGGCCTCGGGCATCGAGTCGCTTTCGGGGACCCGGAATCCAGCCGTGACGAACTCGGCGGACTGATCGGCCTTACGCATGAACCGCGCGAATTCGCTTGCGGCACTAACTTGTTCATCGCCGAGCCAATCGCCGGCCAGGAGCACGGTCGGGTAGTCCGCCACAGCCACCGGACCCGTGGGGAACCACTCGGCGACGGCGTCCTTGGCGTCGGCGAGTCCGGATGACCGCTGGAACA
>CAIOYU010000554.1 GCA_903862565.1 uncultured Actinomycetes bacterium
ACCCGGCCCACCGGCCATCCCGGCACTATCAGCCACACCGAACCGCCCACCGCAGGCCATTCCTGGCACCGCCGAGCCCAATCCAGGCACGCCCCGAATCGCCCACCCGCCAACAGGCCCACTACATCAGCGGCGTCCTAGGGCCAAAAGGATCTCTAACTCCGATCCCAGCCGGGTGTTGCCGATCGCGGCGGCTCCGACCAGGAACGCCTCGGCGTCGGGCCCGAGGGTGCAGAACTGTTTCTCCACAGTGGTTTTCGGGCGTGGTCCCCGATCGGGCGCCGGTCGGGCACCGTTGTAGTGGGCGTCGAGGATCGAGGCGCTGCCTGGGGCGCCGAGGGGGTGTTCGGCCACGACTACCCCGGTGGATTGTTCGACCAGGCAGACGGTGTCGTGATCGACCACGACCGTAACGGTGGTCCCGATCAGCCGGGTGGGCACCGAGTAGCGGGCCGAGGCGTAGCGGATACACGAGAGCCGGTCGACCTTGCGGGTCACCGGCGGGGTTCCGATCTGCAGGCGCAGCGACGGCAGCGGCCGCAGCAACTCGCGTTCGATGACCAGCCGCTCATCAGGTACCGCGCAGATCTCCGAATGGACCGTGGCGTTGACCTGGGCACACCACTGGCGCGCCGCGGCGTTGGCGGTGCGCAAATCCACCGTCCGGCCCGCGATGGCGGCCTCGGTCAGCAGCGGGACGGCCAGGTCGCGTTGGGCGTAGCCGCACAGATGCTCCACGATGCCCTTGGACTGCGGGTCCTCGGCGCGGCAGAAGTCCGGGGCGAACCCGTAGTGGGCGGCCAGGCGCACATAGTCCGGGGTGGGGACCACGACATTGGCGACCACCCCGCCCTTGAGGCAGGCCATCCGGTCGGCCAGCACCCGGGCCGGCACACCCCCGATCGCCCCGAAGGCTTCAGCGATCAACGCCAATGTGGTGGATGCCCGCTGATCAGTGGCGAACGCCACGAACCGCCAGCGGGAGAATGCCAGCACCGCGCAGAACAGGAACAATCCCGGTGCGGCCTGGGCCCAGTCGATGACCAGATACTGCCCCGGTGACCACACCGCCGGACGGCGGCCGCGGTGATGTTCCCTGCGCCACAACGCTTTCGCATCAGCGACCAGGCGACGGAAGTTGCGGTCCGAGCCGGTGTATCCCGCGGCACGGGCGATCGGCAGCATCCGTTTGGCCGACATCCGGCCCTCGGACTTGGCCACCCGCTCGGCGACCAGATCGGCCACCGCGTCGTAGTTGTGTTCCCGCTCGGCCCGAACAGCCGGCGGATTCCCGGCCTGCTCGGCATCGAACTTGTCCATGACCCGCTTGACTGTCTTGTGGGTCGTGCCGCACAGATCAGCGGCAGCTCGATACGACCCGAGTTCTTGGTAAGTGGCAATGATGTCCATACGGTCCTTCGCAGACTTCAATGGAACTCCCCGGTGGTGGTGATGAATGGTTGGCACCTTCACCGTCACCGCCGGGGCCCTCAGTTCCTGATCAACACGACGAACACAGGGTGGGGACATTTAACTGGCCAAAACTGGGGACCTCCACCTGGCCACCAGTGGGGACTTTTTCATGGCCATCGGCAGCTGCCTTCACCTGGCGCCGCGCTCATTGTCGGCTCCGGTTGAATCCTGAGCAGCCTGCTCCGGAATCACCTGCTCACTTTTCGACCGGAACCGACAGGCGAAGGTAAATTCCGATTTTTACGTGGGTTTGGCCCCGCCCGCACCGGTCCTACATGCATGACATGTCGTGCTGACGGAATTGCCTACTGCGACGAACTCGAGCGGCTTGCGCAGAGCGGGTCGATTTGCGTGGAGCAATGTCACTCATCGGTGTTGTCTTCGTCGTCTGCGGTCAGTGCTTCCAGGTGCTGGGCGCAAATGGCGAAGAGCGGCCCCTTGATGCCTTGGACGTGGAATGCGGCCGATGCGTGTGGCTGGGGCATCGCACGGTACGTGGCCAACCTCGTCGGGGAGGTGGTCGTCGCCGCACGAGCACCAGCAGCAGATTCGCTCGTCGGTGGTCGGGGTTGCGGCGAAGACGGCTGCGCCAGGCCGCGCTAGCGAATACCGGGTCCATGCCATCCAGCCGGCCGTGGTTTCTACATCGAAGTGCCGCATCCGCATCACAGTCCCGGAATCCGGATTGCCCACGTTGTGCCCACGCGGGCACCAATCGGGGGAGGGGATAGGGCTTGAACTGCGGTAATGCTGGTGCGCGATACTGGGATTGAACCAGTGACCTCTTCCGTGTCAGGGAAGCGCTCTCCCGCTGAGCTAATCGCGCTGGATGCGAATCTGAGGTGGAGACGGGAATCGAACCCGTGTGCACGGCTTTGCAGGCCGTTGCCTCACCACTCGGCCACTCCACCATTGGGTTTGATGCCAGTTGAACCCTCCGAGCGGATGACGGGATTCGAACCCGCGACCCTCACCTTGGCAAGGTGATGCGCTACCAACTGCGCTACATCCGCACACTCCGGGCGAGATCGTCGTCCGTTGCGAAGGACGACATTAGTCCACCGACGGGAGAGGGCACAAATCCCCACGGCACGACGGCGGGTCGTCGGCTCTTTCGGCAGGAAGACGCCTGCGTGCTAGTGTTCCTCTCCGGTATAGGCGACTCCTTCGGATGCGCCCACCACCTCAGGTCCCGTGGCTCAGTGGGAGAGCGTCCGCTTCACACGCGGAAGGTCGCTGGTTCGATCCCAGCCGGGACCACCA
>CAIOYU010000555.1 GCA_903862565.1 uncultured Actinomycetes bacterium
CGTCGAACTGCTCCGGTCCACCTCTGCGGCAGCGCGAGTGGGAGCGGAGCGGATTCGGGAGGCGCGACTGACGGTGCTCACCGCCCTCGAAACGGGCTGAGCAGCCGGTGTTCGGAAGCCCGGCGATCAGCTCGACTCGGAACGGCGACTCCGTGCCCGACGCAGTGAGCCGAGCGGATCGGCGTATAGGCTGCTCAGTGAGACGACACCGGCACCGGCCTCCTGCACCCGGCTTCCGAACGCGGTCAACCTGATATCCCTGGCCGGGAGCAGCGACCGCTCGGCGAAAGCGGCCCGCACCTGGTGCAAGCCCTCGGGGTAATCGCTGAAAGCCTGGCCGCCGACGACGATGTCCTCGGGATTGAGCATGTCCCGCAACAGCGCAGCGACGCCACCCAGGATCCGCGCCCGCTCGCCCAACAGTTCACGCGCATCCCCGGCAGCGGAACCCTTGTCCTGCTTGGCGATTCGCAGCAGCGCACTCATGGATGAGTGGGGTCCGGAGTTGGTCAGGATTCCGCGCTTGCGGGCCGCGGCCAGTACAGCCTCGTCGCTGACCGTCGATTCCAATTGCCCATTGCCGCCGAGCAGTTCGGACTGAACCGGGAGGCCGGCGATGGTGCCGGGACCGCTCAGCGGCGTGTAGACCCGGCCGTCGATGATCTGGGCGAAGCCGACGGTCTCCCGGGCATACAGGTAGAGGCTGCTCGCGCTGTCGGGGTGTTCGCGTTTCCCCAGGAGCAACTCGGCCCCGGCGATCGCATCCACGTGGGAGGCGAGCGACACCGGCAGTCCCAGCGCACGCGCCAGCACCGGTCCGACGGCGGCCTGCGACCAGCCCAGCCGGGGGTGGTTGACATTCCCGCTCACACCGTCGACCACACCGCCGGTCGCCACGCCGATCCACAGCGGCCGCCGCCGGTGCCAGCGGCTCAGGTAGCGGCGGGCGCTGTCGGCGAGTGAGGCCAGCGCGGTCTCCTGTGCCCCGGTCGGGGTGGGCGTCTCGACCGCGTCGAGGGTGCGGCCGAGCAGATCGCTGGCCACGATGCTGGTGCTCCGGGCGCCGATGTGCAGGCCCAGGGTCAGGAACTGGTCATGGTTGACCTCGACCGGAATCCGCGGCCGGCCGATGGCGCCGGCCACCGCGAGGCCGGGGCGTTCCCGCAGAAGCTGAGCATCGACGAGGGCGGTGATCTGCCGGTTGACGGTGGCGATCGACAGGCCGCTGATGGTCGCGATGGCGTCGCGGGCGACCGGACCGCGTTGGCGCACGACGGCGAACACGGTGGCCGCGGCCGATTCGGGTTTGCCCAGCGTCGGCGGGATGACGTTGGCGAGCACGCTGCGCCGACTCATTGACGGACCGCTACCAACCGGGCCGCGGTTGGCGCTTGCGGAGGTGGAAACCATGGGAAGTCCTTCGGAGGTCGGGGCGGAAAGGCGGGAAACCTGCGCCGCGTCGACCATTCCCTACGTGAGTGAGGCCAGATGGTCAGCCGCGGCGGATCGCGTCGCGACAACAACACGAGTCGCGCTGGGCCGGGGCGGCCAGAACGTTCCGGGACATGGCGAAAACCTAACACGACAAGACCGTCAATTCCCGCCCGTGAGCAAGTCCACCGCAGGAAGTGAATTCGAATCACCCTGATCCGATCGACCTGATTGAAAGTCCAACCACCGGGCACGCAGCCGACTTCCGTCTCAGCCCCGACCAAAAGTGCGCAGACCGCTCCGCGCTCCGTTCGAGTTCCGGCGATCGGCCAACGAGCGCGACGGGGATGATGCCGCGTGGTTCGGATCAGACTGATCGGAGCTATCGCGCGTGGGTCGTTGACTCCATAGGGTCGAGCCGATCAGGCATTCCGCGCCCGGGACGCACAATCTCGGTCACTTCTGGCGCAATGCCCGCACGCACACGGTGCACGATCCGATCCGCTGGAAGTACCAACACATCGGCCGGGCTCTGCTCCATGGGACCCCGCCGCCGCTGCACCCGGCGATCTGAGTCCTCGGACTCAC
>CAIOYU010000556.1 GCA_903862565.1 uncultured Actinomycetes bacterium
CTCCCTGGAGATGGTGACCACCCAGAGTCGCAAGATCGACCACCTGATCGTCGTCGATAACGATCACGACGTGCAGGTCGCCGAGTTGGTCGACCGACAGCCCGTCGCCACCACCTACCTCGGATCACGCCGAAACCTGGGCGGCGCAGGGGGTTTCGCACTCGGCATGCTGCACGCCCTGACGCTGGGAGCCGACTGGGTGTGGCTGGCCGACGACGACGGCCGGCCGCGCGACGCTGAGGTGCTGGCCACACTGCTGGCCTGCGCCCATCGCCATGGACTGGCCGAGGTGTCGCCGATGGTCTGCGCACTGAACCACCCCGACCGGTTGGCCTTTCCGTTGCGGCGCGGCCTGGTCTGGCGGCGCCGGGTCGACGAGTTGCGGACCGAGGGTGCCGACCAGGACCTGCTGCCCGGCATCGCGTCGTTGTTCAACGGAGCCCTGTTCCGCGCGGAAACCATTACCGCCGTCGGCGTTCCGGATGTGCGCCTGTTCGTGCGTGGTGACGAGGTGGAGTTGCACCGCCGCCTCGTGCGTAGCGGCTTGCCGTTCGGAACCTGCCTGGACACCGTCTACCTGCATCCCTACGGGAGCGACGAGTTCAAGCCGATCCTCGGCGGGCGGATGCACACCCAGTACCCCGACGATCCGATCAAGCGGTTCTACACCTACCGCAACCGCGGATACGTGCTGTCCCAACCCGGTCTGCGCAAGCTGCTGCCGCAGGAGTGGCTGCGCTTCGGGTGGTACTTCCTGGTGACGCGCCGCGACCCGGCCGGGTTGAAGGAGTGGATCAGGTTGCGCCGCCTGGGCCGTCGAGAGCGTTTTGGAGCAGCACCATGACCATCATCGAAGCCGCCAGCCAGTCCAAGACCTTCGCCCGGGCGTGGGGCGATCTGGTCGACGGTTTCCACAAACGCGAACTGTGGTTTCACCTGGGCTGGCAGGACATCAAGCAGAAGTACCGCCGCAGCGTGCTCGGCCCCTTCTGGATCACCATCGCCACCGGAACGACAGCGGTGGCGATGGGACTGCTCTACGCGAAGCTGTTCAAGCTGCCGCTGTCCGAGCACCTGCCGTATGTGACGCTCGGGCTGATCATCTGGAACATGATCAACGCGTCGATCCTCGAGGGAGCCGAGGTGTTCATGGCCAACGAGGGCCTGATCAAACAGCTTCCGACGCCGTTGAGCGTGCATGTCTACCGGCTGGTCTGGCGGCAGATGATCCTGTTCGCGCACAACATCGTGATCTACGTGGTGATCGCCTTCATCTACCCCAAGCCGTGGTCGTGGGCGGACCTGACGGTGATCCCCGCGATCGCGCTGATCATGCTCAACTGCGTCTGGGTGTCGTTCTGCTTCGGAATACTCGCGACCCGGTACCGGGACATCGCACCGCTGCTGGGCTCACTGGTGCAGCTGCTGTTCTTCATGACCCCGATCATCTGGAACGCCGAGACCTTGGAACGCGAGGGCGCCGGCCGATGGTCGAAGCTCATCGAACTCAATCCGCTGCTGCACTACCTGGACATCCTGCGCGCACCCCTGCTGGGCGCCCATCAGGAGCCGAGGCACTGGGTGGTCGTGGTGGTGCTGACGATCCTGGGCTGGTGCGCTGCGGCGCTGGCGCTGAAGCAGTTCCGGGCCCGTGTGCCGTACTGGGTGTAGCCGGGCGAGTCAGCTTCAGTCGAAGATAAGCCTGACAAGGGAACAGCCGTCGTCAAAGGCATCGGTTGCGGTGAGGTGCTGTAACTTCGCTACGAGGTCCTCGAGTGACCAGTCCCGTGCGGCTGTGAAGTCTGCGCAGAACGCCGCGAAGTTCTCGAGCGACCACCACTCACCGCCCGACAGAGGCAGTTCAAACGCCCCGTCGCTGTAGATCAGAATCTGGGAACGGGGCGCTACCACCACCTCGGAGGCCACGAACTCCGAGGAGATTCGTCCGCTGCGACGGTTCGGTTCGGCAGGCGGCCCACCAAGCGGGTACGCATCCCGCCGTTGACGAACTCAAACGCCAGGTCGCGTTGTCCGCCACCATCTCGAACCATGCCGCATCGGGCCGATCGCCGGTGGGCTGCCCCAGGTCCGTCACCGCACTGACTCCTCACCGATTGGACCGTTCAGGAGAGGCGATCTAGCTCTCGCTTCGCTCCCGGTGTTCATTTCACTGTCCGCGCTCCACAGGCAGACTGATCGCCTGGAAAGGGCGGAGTGATGGTCGGCTGGATGTTCTTATTCGGATTGATCGCGGGTTTCGTGGCGGTCGTCATAATCGACCGCGCATCCGAAGTCTCGGGAGCGGTCGAGGTGCCGGTACGCGCCCGGTCTTTTGTCCCCCCTCACGTCTACGAGGCTGCTCAGGACGCGATCTAGCCCGGGACGTGCCCGTGGTCGGGCTCGGAGCCGAACTGGAAGTGCCGGGCGCTGATCTCCGTCGCGGTGATACGCACGAAGCGCAATTTCACCGTCGGCACCCAGGGCGTGAGCGCCGCGCTTTCAGCTTCCCGAATGTCCTCCGCGGTGCTCAACACCTGTGCCTTGCCGCGCACGATGACACTCCACCCCTCGGTGGTGGTGTGGTCGTCGGCCTCGAAGAGCACGTGATCGTTCATCACGGTGGTGAAGAGTTTCGTGCCCTCCGCGGTCCGGAACAGCACAGACTTGCCACCAGCGCCGTCCTGCACGACGAAGTTGACCGGGAAAATCTCCAGCTGGCCACCGAATGTGGTCACCAACCGTCCCAACGAAACACTGCCCAGCAGTCGCCAAGCGTCATTGTCATCGAGTACCGCGATCGGGCCATGTTGGTCTGCCATGCGCCAGATCGTCTACGCCAAAGCGCCGCTGCGCAAGTGCTGAAAGGCCCCAGCGACGAGTTTCTCCGGGTTCACCGGCTCAGAGCCGCCATTTCGGCACGCATGTTGTCCCGTGCGGCGGCTTCCCACTGCCGACGGCCCGATTCGCTGCGGAATACGCCCGGACCGTCGAGCAGCGCCGCCAGCACCTGCAGCCTGCCCTTCCGGAACACCTCGTCCGGGATGTGCGGGTACTCCGCGCGGATTGCGGCACTGTTGAGTCGGTAGTTATCGCGGGACACCGCCAGCGGCGCCAAGTCCGCATCGGAGAGCACCTCGCCGTTGCGGTCGCCGGCCGCAGGGTCGTGGGTGATCGTCAGGCGCACCAGGCGGGCGACCTCGTCGACCGTATTCGGCGCTACACCGAGTCTGGACAACTCCTGTTCTGCGCGGCGTGCACTGCGCTCCTCGTCGTCGGGCAGCCCGGCGTAGACCGAGTCGTGGTACCAGGCCGCCAGTCGCACTGCGTCGGGATCGTCGGCGTAGGGGCCGAGTTCCTCGACCCGGTCGAGGATGTCGCGGAGGTGCTGCACCGAGTGGTACCGGCGGTGAGGTTCATTCCACGCCTGCAGAAGCCCGCGACCGAACTCGAGAGCGTTCGGATCGGTGGTGTTGCGTGCGATCAGTCCGGTCCACGCCTGCACCAGATCATCGACCACCCCTCAATGGTGCACGTAAGCTTCCCCCGATGGCAGAAATCGCCCCGCCTCAGCATCTGAGCCTTAAAACGCAGGTGGTTCGGTTCGTCCTCACCGGTGGTTTCTCAGCGGTGGTCGACTATGGGCTGCTTGAACTGCTGAGCACGGTTCTGGGCCTCAATGTGGACTTATCCAAGGCGCTGAGCTTCATCGCCGGCACACTCACCGCCTACCTGATCAACCGACGCTGGACCTTCGGCGCGGACCCGAGCCGCTCACGCTTCATCAAGGTGATGGCCCTGTATGCGCTGACGTTCATCGTGCAGGTCGGCATTTTTCACGTGCTGTTCGCGAGCTTCGGAAGCAAGCCACTGGCGTTCGTCGTGGCTCAGGGCACCGCGACGGTCATCAACTTCATCGTGCAGCGGGTGTGGATTTTCCGGCGGGCAGGAGCGTAGCGACCCGGGGAGAATTCCGGCGGGCAGGAGCGTAGCGACCCGGGGAGAATTCCGGCGGCGCCTAGTGACGGTAGCCTCGTCAGAATGTCAGCAAAGACCGCGCCCCAACGGCTGACCGGCTGGGGACGCACCTCGCCCAGTGTCGCCGAGGTGCTGTCGACCCCGGATCCCGAAGAGATCATCCGAGCCGTCGCCCGGGTGGCCGACGAAGCTGCCGATGGACGAACCCGAGGGGTCCTGGCCCGCGGACTTGGGCGTTCCTACGGCGATAACGCGCAGAACGGTGGCGGACTGGTCATCGACATGCCGGCCCTGAACCGCATCCATTCGATCAATGCCGGAACCCGCATGGTCGATGTGGACGGCGGGGTGAGCCTGGACCAGTTGATGAAGGCGGCGCTGCCAAGTGGCTTGTGGGTGCCGGTGCTGCCGGGCACCAGGCAGGTGACCATCGGCGGCGCGATCGGCTGCGACATCCACGGCAAGAACCACCACAGCGCCGGCAGCTTCGGAAACCATGTGCGCTCCATGGATCTGCTGACCGCCGACGGCCAGGTCCGCACGATCACTCCCGACGGTCCGGACGCGGACCTCTTCTGGGCGACCGTGGGCGGCAATGGGCTGACCGGGATCATCATGCGGGCCACCATCGAGATGACGCCGACGGAGACGGCGTACTTCATCGCCGACGGGGACGTGACGCGCAGCCTGGATGAGACCATCGCCTTCCACAGCGACGGCAGCGAGGCCAACTACACCTACTCCAGCGCCTGGTTCGACGCGATCAGCTCGCCGCCCAAGCTGGGCCGCGCGGCGATCTCCCGCGGCTCGCTGGCCCGGCTGGACCAACTGCCGGAGAAGTTGCAGCGCAACCCGCTGAAATTCGATGCGCCGCAACTTCTTAACTTCCCCGACATCTTCCCCAACGGGCTGGCGAACAAGTACACCTTCGGCCCGATCGGCGAACTCTGGTACCGCAAGTCGGGCACCTACCGCGGCAAGGTCCAGAACCTGACGCAGTTCTACCACCCTCTCGACATGTTCGGAGAGTGGAACCGCGCCTACGGACCGGCGGGCTTCCTCCAGTACCAGTTCGTCGTTCCGTTGGAGGCGGTCGAAGAATTCAAGGCGATCATCGTCGACATCCAAGCCTCCGGCCACTACACATTCCTCAACGTGTTCAAGCTGTTCGGCCCGGGAAACCAAGCCCCGCTGAGCTTCCCGATCCCGGGCTGGAACGTCTGCGTCGACTTCCCGATAAAGGCCGGCCTGAACGAGTTCGTCACCGACCTCGACCGGCGGGTACTGCAGTTTGGCGGACGGCTCTACACCGCCAAGGATTCCCGCACCACCGCCGAGACCTTCCACTCCATGTATCCACGCATCGACGCGTGGATTGCGGTGCGGCGCAGGGTGGATCCGAACCACGTCTTCGCATCAGACATGGCCCGACGTTTGGAGTTGCTGTAAATGGTGATCGACAGATGGTGATTGACGCCGTGGGTAACCCCCAGACGATCCTGCTTCTCGGCGGCACCTCGGAGATCGGGCTGGCGATCTGCGAGCGCTACCTGCGTGATTCGCCCGCGCGGATCATCCTGGCCGCACTCCCCGACGACCCGGGCCGCGAGGCCGCCGTCGCGCAGATGAGAGCCGCTGGCGCCAAGTCGGTGTCGCTGGTCGACTTCGACGCCGTCGACACCACGAGCCACCCGGCGGTGATCGACGAGTGCTTCTCCGCCGGCGACGTCGACGTCGCGATCGTGGCGTTCGGCTTGCTGGGCGACGCCGAGGAGTTGTGGCAGAACCAGCGCAAAGCCGTGCAGATCGCCGAGATCAACTACACCGCCGCGGTTTCGGTGGGCGTGCTGCTCGGCGAGAAGATGCGCAACCAGGGCTACGGCCAGATCATCGCGATGAGTTCGGCCGCCGGTGAACGGGTTCGCCGGTCCAACTTCGTCTACGGCTCCACCAAGGCCGGGCTCGATGGCTTCTACCTCGGCCTCGGGGAAGCGTTGCGCGAGTTCGGCGTTCACGTTCTGGTGATCCGCCCCGGCCAGGTGCGGACCCGGATGAGCGCACACGTCAAGGAAGCTCCGCTGACCGTGGACAAGGAGTACGTCGCCGATCTGGCCGTCACTGCCTCGGCGAAGGGCAAGGACTTGGTCTGGGCGCCGGGGACATTCCGCTACGTGATGATGGTGCTGCGCCATATCCCGCGGCCCATCTTCCGCAAGCTGCCGATCTGACCCGAAAGCCCATGCACAAGGCAGTCGACACCGCAGCACAGATGCTCGCGGCGGCATTGGCCGCCGTCATCGTCGCGGTGGTGGCGCTGATGGCCATTGCCCGAGTGGACTGGCCGGCGTTCCCGTCGTCCAACCAATTGCATGCGCTGACAACTACCGGGCAGGTGGGCTGCCTGGTCGCACTGGTCGGTGTGGGGTGGTTGTGGCGGCGGGGACGCCACTGGCTGGCGCGGGTCGCGGCGCCGGTGCTGTTATCGGCCTTCGCTGTCGTCACCCTGGCCATGCCGTTGGGCGCCACCAGGCTGTACCTGTTCGGCATCTCCGTAGATCAGCAGTTCCGCACCGAGTACCTGACCCGGCTCACCGACAGCCCGGCCCTGCACGACATGACCTACACCGGGCTGCCGCCCTTCTACCCGCCCGGCTGGTTCTGGATCGGCGGACGGGCCGCGGCACTCACCGGAACCCCCGGGTGGGAGATGTTCAAGCCGTGGGCGATCACGTCCATCGCGATCGCCATCGCTGTGGCCTTCGTGCTGTGGTCGGAGCTGATCCGCTTCGAATACGCCCTCGCCGTCACCACCGCAACCGCCGCGGTCACGCTGGCCTTCAGTTCCACCGAGCCCTACAGCGCGATCATCACCGTGCTGATTCCTCCGGTGCTGGTGCTGGCCTGGTCTGGGCTCAGGGCAGCCGGCGCCGGGGGCTGGGCCGCGGTCGTCGGTGTCGGACTGTTCCTGGGATTCACCGCCACGTTCTACACGTTGCTGCTGGCCTATACCGCCTTCACCGTCACCGTCATGGCGGTGTTCGCCGCCGTTGGACGGCGCAGCGCCGGACCACTCGTCAGGCTGGCGGTCGTCGCGGTGATCGCGGCGGCGATCGCGGCCGTGACGTGGCTGCCGTTCCTGCTGCGCGCCGCACGCAGCCCACTGGCGGACACCGGCAGCGCCCAGCACTACCTGCCCGGAGACGGCGCGGTGCTGAACTTCCCGATGCTGCACTTCTCCCTGCTGGGAGCGCTGTGCATGCTGGGCACGATCTGGCTGGCCTGGCGGGCGCGAAGTTTCAGCGGGCAGGAGCGAAGCGACCGGGGAATCGGCTCCAGCGGGCAGGAGCGAAGCGACCGGGGAGTCGGCTCCGTTCGGGCGGGTGCGCTGGGGATCGGGGTGATCGCGCTCTATGGGTGGTCGCTGCTGTCAATGCTGACGACGCTGGCCGGCACCACGCTGCTGTCGTTCCGGCTGCAGCCCACCCTGACCGTGCTGCTCTCGGCCGCCGGCGTGTTCGGGTTCTTCGACCTGGCCCGGGCCGCCGCGGGACGGTGGGGGTCAATTCAGTCGGTACACGCAGTTGCCACGGCCGTCGGGCTCATCGGGGCGATCGGCTTCAGCCAGGACATCCCCAACGTGCTGCGGCCCGACCTGAGCGTGGCCTACACCGACACCGACGGCAACGGCCAACGCGGTGACCGCCGACCGCCCGGCGCCGAGAAGTTCTATCCCCAGGTCGACGAGGCGATCCAGCAGGCCACCGGTAAGCCGCGCGACCAGACGGTGGTGATGACCGCGGACTACAGCTTCCTGTCCTACTACCCCTACTACGGGTTCCAGGGCCTGACCTCGCACTATGCCAACCCACTGGCCGAGTTCGACAAGCGGTCGGCGGCCATCGAGTCCTGGGGCGAGCTCAAGACGGCCGACGAGTTCGCCACGGCACTCGACGCTCTCCCCTGGCCACCGCCGACGGTGTTCCTGATGCGCCGCGGGGGCGCCGCTGGCTCGGCGAACACCTACACCCTGCGCCTGGCCGAGGACGTCTACCCCAACCAGCCCAACGTGCGGCGCTACACCGTCGACCTGGACGCCAAACTGTTCAACGATCCGCACTTCACCGTCAAGAACATCGGGCCGTTCGTGCTGGCGATCAGGAACCCATGACCTCGATGCGACAGGCCAGGCCGTGCGCCCGGGCCAATCGCCCGTCCAAGGTCAGCAGCGTCGCATCGAACGCCTCCGCGAGCGCGACATAAAAAGCATCCCAACCCCGAACCGAGTCCCGGAGTTGCCAGGCCCGGTCGATGAGCTGGCGATGGGAGAACCGCTCACCGGGCCAGTCGCGTAAATCGGCCACCGCCTGTCCTGCGGCGGTACCGTCCAGTCGCCCCCGCAGATACTGCGCGCGAATCACCCCGAGCACCTCGACGTCGACGACGTGCGGGGCCGCCTGATCTGCATCAGCCGCCATTCGTTCCGCGATCTCTGCGGCTCTCGGGGTGTCGGCGACTACCTCGAACAGGCACGACGCATCAACGACGAGCATCAGGCAACTCGCCGCGCCATTCATCGAGCGTCGCCAGCACATCGGCCGTCGAGATGGTCGAAGGGCGCCGCCCGATCCGCGACAGCCACTCGGACATCGACGGACGGGACGCCAGGCGAGTCGCTTCCCGACGGAGTAACTCCGGCACGGTGATGCCCTCTTCGGCTGCGCGCCGAACCAGTCCCGCATAAACATCATCGTCGATGTCGCGAATCTGCACCGTCTTAGGCATATTCGCATCTTATCATGCAACTTCGCATGATATCGGGCCTTGAACCATAGCAGCAGTCGGGCCAATTACGATTTAGCGCTGTGACGCAGACCCGGGCGAACTACCGCACGGCACGCCTCGTCGCCCTCATCGCCGGCCTGCTGGGAACCGCGCTGGCGATCCTGACTCCGCTGCTCCCCATCAAGCAGACCACCGCACAGCTCACCTGGCCGCAGAACAACACTTTGAGCAGCGTCACGGCGCCCCTGATCGGTTACGTCGCAACCGATCTCAGCATCACCATTCCTTGCCGTGCGGCGGCGGGCCTGACCGGCGGCGCCAAGACCGTACTGCTGTCCACCGTGCCCAAGCAGGCACCCAAGGCCGTCGACCGCGGGCTGTTGATCCAGCGCGCCAACAACGACCTCGTCATGGTCGTGCGCAACACCCCGGTGGTGGTGGCGCCCATGAGCCAGGTGCTCAGCCCGGCCTGCGACAAGCTGACCTTCACCGCCCGGGCCGACAAAGTCACCGGCGAGTTCGTCGGACTCAAACAGGGCCTTGAGGGCGAAAAGCCCGGGGCGCCCCTCAAGGGCGAACGCGGCGGATACGACTTCCGCCCGCAAATCGTCGGCGTCTTCACCGATCTGACCGGACCGGCGCCCCCGGGCCTGGAGTTCTCGGCGACCATCGACACCCGGTACAGCAGCGCACCATCTGCGCTCAAGATGGCGGCGATGGTGCTCGGGGTGGCGCTGACGGTTGTCGCACTGATCGCCCTGCACGTCCTCGACACCGCCGACGGAACCCGGCACCGCCGCCTATTGCCGCCGCGGTGGTGGTCGCTGGGCGCACTGGACGGACTGGTGATCGCAGTCCTGGTCTGGTGGCACTTCGTCGGCGCCAACACCTCTGACGACGGCTACATCCTGACCATGGCCAGGGTGTCGGAGAACGCCGGCTACATGGCGAACTACTACCGGTGGTTCGGCACGCCGGAGGCGCCGTTCGGCTGGTACTACGACCTGCTGGCGCTGTGGGCGCACGTATCCACCGCCAGCATCTGGATGCGACTGCCCACCCTGGTGATGGCCCTGGCCTGCTGGTGGGTGATCAGCCGCGAGGTCATCCCCCGCCTGGGCCATGCCGTCAAGCTCACCCCGGCCGCCGCCTGGACCGCAGCCGCTATGTTCCTGGCCTTCTGGCTGCCGTTGAACAACGGCCTGCGCCCGGAGCCCATCATCGCGGTGGGCATCCTGCTGACCTGGTGCTCGGTCGAACGCGGGGTGGCCACCAGTCGCCTGCTGCCGGTCGCGATCGCCTGCATCATCGGGGCCCTGACGTTGTTCTCCGGGCCCACCGGCGTCGCCTCGATCGGCGCCCTGCTGGTGGCCATCGGGCCGCTGCGCACCATCCTGCACCGCCGGTCGCGGCAGTTCGGCCTGGCGCCACTGCTGGCGCCGATCATGGCCGCCGCCACGGTGCCGATCATCCTGATGTTCCGGGACCAGACCTTCACCGGCGTCGCCCAGGCCAACGCGCTCAAGCGCGAGACCGGCCCGAGCCTGGCCTGGTTCGACGAACACGTCCGCTACGACCGGCTGTTCCTGGCCACCCCCGACGGGTCGATCGCGCGGCGCTTCGCCGTGCTCGCCCTGCTGCTGGCGCTGGCGATCTCGGTGGCGATGATGCTGCGGCGCGGCCATATCCCCGGGACGGCGACCGGGCCGAGCCGGCGCATCGTCGGGATCACCATCGTCTCGTTCCTGGCGATGATGCTCACCCCGACCAAGTGGACCCACCACTTCGGCGTCTTCGCCGGACTGGCCGGATCCGTCGCGGCACTGGCGACGATCGCGGTGACACCGCACGTGTTGCGATCGCGGCGCAATCGGGCGGTGTTCGCGGCGGTGGTGCTGTTCATCACCGCACTGTCGTTCGCGAGTGTCAACGGCTGGTGGTACGTCTCCAACTTCGGGGTGCCCTGGGCCAACGAGATGCCCCAGGTGCGCGTTGGCTTCACCACCGTTCTGCTGACCCTGACCCTGATGGCGCTGCTGTTCGCGGCCTGGGTGCACTTCTCCGATCGGGCCGACACCAGCCCGCGACTCCGATGGTGGTCACGGGCCACCAGCTCACCGCTGGGTGTCGCGGCGTGGGCACTGGTGATTTTCGAGGTGGCGTCACTGACGATCGGGATGGCCACCCAGTGGCCGGCCTGGTCGGTGGGGCGCTCCAACCTGCAGGCGCTGACGGGAAAGACCTGCGGTTTGGCCGAC
>CAIOYU010000557.1 GCA_903862565.1 uncultured Actinomycetes bacterium
CGACCACGGCAAGACGCGACTGCTGGACACGATCCGTTCGGCCAGTGTCCGCGAGGGCGAGGCCGGCGGCATCACCCAGCACATCGGCGCCTACCAGGTTGCGGTTGAGCACGACGGCATCGAGCGGTTGATCACCTTCATCGACACCCCGGGCCATGAGGCGTTCACCGCCATGCGTGCCCGCGGCGCGAAGGCCACCGACATCGCCATTCTGGTGGTAGCTGCCGACGACGGTGTCATGCCGCAGACGGTCGAGGCCATCAACCACGCGCAGGCGGCCGACGTGCCGATCGTGGTGGCGGTCAACAAGATCGACAAGGAAGGCGCGGATCCGCAGAAGATCCGGGCCCAGCTCACCGAGTACGGCCTGGTCGCCGAGGACTTCGGCGGCGAGACCATGTTCGTCGACATCTCGGCCAAGAACGGCACCAACATCAAGGCGCTCGAGGAAGCGGTGCTGCTCACCGCCGACGCCTCGCTGGACCTGCGGGCCAACCCCGACATGGAGGCTCAAGGTGTCGCCATCGAGGCCCACTTGGACCGCGGTCGCGGCCCGGTG
This sequence comes from uncultured Actinomycetes bacterium, assembly GCA_903862565.1. Classification (GTDB taxonomy): domain Bacteria; phylum Actinomycetota; class Actinomycetes; order Mycobacteriales; family Mycobacteriaceae; genus Mycobacterium. Next base: position 560 of record CAIOYU010000557.1, read on the forward strand.
GCCACGGTGTTGATCCAGCGCGGCACGCTGCGCGTCGGCGACTCGGTGGTGGCCGGCGACGCCTACGGTCGTGTGCGCCGAATGGTCGACGAGCACGGCGAGGACGTCGTAGAGGCGTACCCGTCGCGTCCGGTCCAGGTCATCGGCTTCACGTCGGTGCCCGGCGCCGGTGACAACTTCCTCGTCGTCGACGAAGACCGCATCGCCCGCCAGATCGCCGACCGGCGCAGTGCGCGCAAGCGCAACGCGATGGCGGCAAAGGCCCGCAAGCGGATCAGCCTGGAGGACCTGGAGTCGGCACTCAAGGAAACCAGCCAGCTCAACCTGATCCTCAAGGGCGACAACTCCGGAACGGTCGAGGCGCTCGAGGAGGCCCTGCTGGGCATCCAGATCGACGACGAAGTGGAGCTGCGGGTCATCGACCGCGGTGTCGGTGGTATCACCGAGACGAACGTCAACCTGGCCTCGGCGTCGGATGCGATCATCATCGGCTTCAACGTCCGGGCGGAGGGCAAGGCCACCGAGCTGGCCAACCGCGAGGGTGTGGAGATCCGGTACTACTCGGTGATCTACCAGGCCATCGACGAGATCGAGAAGGCCCTCAAGGGCATGCTCAAGCCGATCTACGAGGAGAAGGAACTCGGCCGCGCCGAGATCCGCGCGATCTTCCGGTCCTCGAAGGTGGGCAACATCGCCGGTTGCCTGGTGCAGTCGGGCATCATGCGCCGCAACGCCAAGGCGCGACTGCTGCGTGACAACGTCGTGATCGCCGAGAACCTCACCATCTCCTCGCTCAAGCGGGAGAAGGACGACGCCACCGAGGTTCGCGACGGGTACGAGTGCGGTCTGACCCTCACCTACAACGACATCAAAGAGGGCGACATCATCGAGACCTACGAGTTGGTCGAGAAGGAACGCGTCTGATGAGGGGACGGAGTTAGTGGCCGATCCTGCACGCGCGAAGCGTCTGGCCAAGCGGATCTCGACGATCGTCGCTTCGGCGATCGAATACGAGATCAAGGATCCCCGGCTGACCGGGGTGACGATCACCGACGCGAAGGTGACCGGCGACCTGCACGACGCCACGCTCTACTACACGGTGATGGGTCGGTCGATCGACGACGAACCTGACTACGCCGGGGTGACGGCGGCACTGGAGAGTGCCAAGGGTCTGTTGCGCACCAAGGTGGGTGAGGGCACCGGCGTCCGGTTCACCCCGACGCTGAGCTTCGTGCGGGACACCGTTCCGGACGCAGCCCACCACATGGAGGAACTGCTCGCCCGTGCCCGGGCCGCCGATGCGGACTTGGAACGGATCCGGGCCGGCGCGCAGCCGGCGGGCGAGGCGGACCCCTACCGGCTGCCCGGGGAGTCGGGCGACGGGGACGACGACTGAGGTTGTCGGCGTGGACGCGTCGTTGGCACGGCGCATCATCGCGTTGGCCCTGCCCGCGTTGGGGGTCCTGGCCGCAGAGCCGCTCTACCTGCTGTTCGACACGGCGGTAGTCGGTCGGCTCGGCGCGGTCAGCCTGGCCGGTCTGGCGATCGGGGGCGTGGTCGTGGCGATGGTCGGTTCGCAGCTGACTTTTCTGTCCTACGGCACGACCGCCCGCTCGGCCCGGTTCTACGGGTCGGGCGATCGCCGGTCTGCCGTACATGAGGGCGTCCAGGCCACCTGGCTGGCTCTTGCCCTCGGTCTCCTGATCGCCGTCGTGGTGGAACTGACTGCGGTGCCGTTGGTTTCGGTGCTTGCCGGTCCGGGCGGGGGAATCGCGACCGCCGCGCTGTCCTGGCTGCGGATCGCGGTCCTGGGCGTGCCGGCGATCCTGGTATCGATGGCCGGCAACGGCTGGATGCGGGGTGTTCAGGACACCGCCCGGCCGCTGCGGTACGTCCTCATCGGGTTCTGCGTCTCAGCGGTGTTGTGCCCGCTTCTGGTCTACGGCTGGCTCGGTCTGCCGCGGTGGGGGCTGGCCGGTTCAGCGGCGGCGAACCTGGTGGGGCAGTCGCTGGCGGCCCTGCTTTTCGGCTGGGCTCTCCTTGCTGAGCGCGTGCCCTTGCGGCTTGATCCGGGTGTGTTGCGGGCGCAGTCGGTGGCAGGCCGGGATCTGGTGTTGCGCTCAGTGGCCTTTCAGGCGTGCTTCCTGTCCGCGACTGCCGTCGCGGCCCGTTTCGAGGCGGCCGCCTTGGCGGCTCACCAAGTTGTGCTGCAACTGTGGACATTGCTTGCCTTGGTGCTCGATTCGCTGGCCATCGCAGCCCAGTCACTGGTCGGTGCGGCACTCGGGGCCGGCGAGGTCAGGCAGGCGCACCGGGTGGCCTGGCGGGTCACCGGCTTCTCCGCACTCGCCGCGCTGGTGTTGTCGGCGGCACTGGCGCTGGGAGCATCGATGCTGCCGGCGTTGTTCACCGACGACCGTGAGGTGCTGTCCGCGATGGGGGTGCCCTGGTGGTTCCTGGTCCTGCAGTTGCCATTCGCGGGGGTGCTGTTCGCCCTCGACGGGGTACTCCTGGGCGCGGGCGACGCCACCTTCATGCGGAACGTCACCGTGGTCAGCGCAGTGGTCGGCTTCCTGCCGCTGATCTGGCTGTCGCTGAAGTTCGGATGGGGACTGGCCGGCATCTGGGCCGGGCTGAGCGCCTTCATCGGCCTGCGACTGATATTCGGCTGCTGGCGGGTGCTGTCGGGGCGGTGGGAAGTGACTGGAACGGACTGACCGCCACGTCGGCGACGGTCGGGTGGGAAGCGCTAGTGTTTTCACCCATGGCAGTCAAAGATTCCCGGGAAGTCATGATCGAAGCGACGCCGGAGGAGATTCTCGACGTCATCGCCGACGTCGAGGCAGCCCCGTCATGGTCGACTCAGTATCAGAGCACCGAGGTGGTGGACCGCTTCGACGATGGTCGTCCCAAGACGGTCAAGGCGAAGGTCAAGGCGGCCGGCCTGACCGACGAGCAGGTCGTCGAGTACACCTGGGGCGACAACGAGGTCGTCTGGACACTGGTCAAAGCCAGCCAAATGCGTTCCCAGGAAGCCAGGTACACCCTGACTCCGGCTGGGGACAAGACCAAGGTGCGGTTCGATCTCTCCGTCGACCCCGCGGTGCCGCTGCCGGGCTTCCTGATCAAGAAGACGCTCAAGGGCGCGATGGAGACCGCCACCGACGGACTCCGTAAGCAGGTTCTCAAGGTCAAGAAGGGCTGAGTTCGCGCTCCCACTCGCCGAGCCGCCGGATCGCCTCGTCCAGGGTCTCGTCGCGCTTGCAGAACGCGAAGCGCACCAAGTGGTTCCACGCTTTTGGTGTGGTGGCCGGATCGCAGAAGGCCGACATCGGGATCGCTGCGACTCCGGCCCGATGCGGCAGTTCCTCGCAGAAGGCTGCGCTGTCTGCGAACCCCAGCGGGCGTGGATCGGCGCACAGGAAGTACGTGCCCGCGCTGTCGTGGACGTCGAAACCGAGCGCGGTCAGCGCGCCGCCCAACGTGTCGCGTCTGGCCTGCAGCGAGTCGCGCAGACCGTCGACCCAGGCGTCCTCGTGATCGAGTGCGTAGGCGACCGCCGGCTGAAACGGCGCGCCGCCGACGTAGCTCAGGTACTGCTTGGCCGCCCGGACCCCGGCGATCAGATCCGGTGAACCGCAGGCCCAGCCGATCTTCCAGCCCGTGCAGTTGAACATCTTGGCGGCGCTGGAAATCGTCACCGTGCGGTCGGCCATGCCGGGGTAGGTGGCCAACGGCAAGTGCCGGTGCCCGTCGAAGGTGAGCCTTTCGTAGACCTCGTCGGCGATCACCAGGAGATCGGCTTCCACCGCGACTGCGGCCAGTGCGTGCAGTTCGTCGTCGGACAGCACCATTCCCGTGGGGTTGTGCGGGGAGTTGACGATGATCGCTGCGGTGAGTGGCGTGATCGCCGCTCGCAGTGCGTCGATGTCCAGGGCGAAGCCGCGGCCATTGGGCACCAGGGGAACACCCACCCGGCGGGCGCCCGCCATGGCGATGACGGGAGCGTAGGTGTCGAAATACGGTTCGATCAGCAGCACCTCCGAGCCGGGTTCGATGAGTCCGAGCACCGCGGCGGCGATCGCCTCGGACGCCCCGACTGTCACCAGAACCTCTGTCTCGGGATCGAACTCCTGGCCGTAACGGCGGTGACGTTGCGAGGCGATCGCCTGTCGCAACTCAAGGATCCCCAGCCCGGGCGGGTACTGGTTGACCCCGGCGGCAATCGCAGCCCGCGCGGTGTCGAGCATCGCCGCAGGCCCGTCCTCGTCCGGGAATCCCTGCCCGAGGTTCACCGCGCCCAGGCGGGCGGCCAGGGCGGACATCTTGGCGAAGATGTTCACGGAGAATGGTGCAAGGCGCTCGACGGTCACCGGGAGATCCTATTGCCGGGCCTGCGCCCGGCCGGCCCTCACTGCCGGGCCTGCGCCCGGCTGGCCCTCACTGCCGGGCCTGCGCCCGGCTGGCCCTCACTGCCGGGCCTGCGCCCGGCTGGCCCTCACTGCCGGGCCTGCGCCCGGCTCGGCGTCACTGCCGGGCCTGCGCCCGGCTCGGCGTCACTGCCGGGCCTGCGCCCGGCCGCGTTCCATCACGGAAGCCCTACTGGCGGCGATGTCGTCACCGGTCGCCCGCTGCATCCAGGCCTTGGCCGACATCGCCTCGGTCCACAGACCGCTGGCAGTCTGGTCTTCGTCGATGCGGTGGTAGGACTCCAGCAGCGCCCGCACCGCCATCTGGTTGTTGCCGACGATCGAGGCGGCCACCGCACGCGCGGCCGGCAACAGGTGGTCGTGGGCCACCACCTCGGTGACCAGACCGGCCCGAAGCGCATCGGTGGCGGACAGGTAGTCGCCGGTGAGGCTCATCCGCCGGGCCATGCCGATGCCGACCTTCTGCGGGAGTCGGACACTCAATCCCCAGGTGGGCAGCAGACCCACCCGGGCGTGGGTATCGGCGAACCGCGCTCGCTCCGAAGCGATCAGGATGTCGCAGTACAGCGCCAACTCAAGCCCACCGGTCACTGCCGCACCGTTGATCGCCCCGATCACCGGCGTGCTCATCGACGGCCACTTCGGCGAGATGTCGGGCAGTTCGGTGGTGTTGCCCAGCTCCTTGAGATCCAGGCCCGCGCAGAACACCGGGTCGGCACCGGTGACGATCACCACGTCCACGTCGTCGTCGGCCTCGGCGTCGCGCAAGGCGGCGAAGAAACGGCTCCGCAGTGCCGCCGACAACGCATTGCGGGATTCGGGACGGTTGAACGTCAGCGTGCGCACGCGGTCGGTGGTGTCGATGAGCAGGATGTCGCTGGGAGCCATAGGCCACACGGTAACGCCCACCGAGGGGGGCGGAACCCAAGGCCTCTGGCTTCCAACGGCGATGCCTGCGAAACTCCAACCATGACAGGTCGAAAGCCGATAAACCCGAAGGTGCTGCTTC
>CAIOYU010000558.1 GCA_903862565.1 uncultured Actinomycetes bacterium
GGGGCCCCGTGGCTGAATGCAACGACGGTGGCCGCGACGATGAACGCGAAGGGCCTGCCGGGCATCGCCTTCCAGGCCGTCACCGTCCCGGTCGCCGACACCGCCGCCAAATTTCCCGGACAAAGCATCCCGGCCATCCGGTTGACCGTCACCGATCGGCTGGCATACCGACCGGTCCGCACGGCGCTGCTACTCATTGACACGATCCGCAAACAGCACCCCGGGGACTTCGCCTGGGGGCCGTCGATCGACGCGCTTACCGGATCAGACCGGGTGCGCCTGGCGATAGACGCCGATCGACTCGCGCCGCTGCTGGCAGATTGGGACCAGGCGGCCGCCCAGTTCCGCGCGAGCCGGGCGGGGTACCTGTTGTACAGCTGAAGTCGCCATGCGCGCATGGCGTGTGGTCCAAATTGCTCCCAGAACCAGCGGAACCCTTCAAGGCGTCGTCGGCGCGAGCCTCTGATGAACCGAACGAATCGCGCTGGAACCGTCGCCCACCGCGGCGGCAACGCGTTTCATCGACTGCGCCCGGACATCCCCGGCGGCGAAGACTCCCGGGCGGGACGTTTCGCACGGCAGCGGCTCGAAGCCGACGTCGCCGAGATCGCTGTCGGTGAGGACGAACCCCTTGGCATCGAGCTCCACGAATCCCTCGAGCCAACTGGTGGAGGGCGTGGTACCGATGAAGGAGAAGAGTCCAACGCAGGGTTGACGCACGGAAGCGCCGGTCCGGTTGTTCGTGATCGTGACCTCCTCCAGGTGGGTATCACCGTGGAGGGCGGTCACCTCGGAGTGATTGACCAAGCGGATCTTCGGGGACGCGTCGATCCGGTCGATCAGGTAGGTCGACATCGATGACCACGAACGCGGCGAAGACGATGTCGCCGATCTCAGAATCACTGGCCAGCAGGCGGCGGAAACTGTCCTGATCGATCCGAAGGATGGCCCGCTGCCCGGCACGGGGAAAGCCCGCCCACCCCGGCGACACGGGCGGGCCAAACACACCCCAAGCCCAAAGTCGCTATCGCTCAGCCCTTTCCGTGGCTCAGCGCCCACGAACCCCACCGGCGCGAAAAATCGAGGCTAATCGCTCTCCAAGCGCGTAGCACCAACGGGGCGAATCCTGCCGCCTCGACTTCCTTGTCGTCCCAGGGGCGGATGCCCCGCTCGACCAAAGGCACCATCCGGCCAAAATGATCGACAGCCCTCTCCTCGGTGAAGAATCAGCAGTTCCAGTCGGGCAGCGGACAGTTGTGGTCCTTCATCAGGCCCCGCGAAGCAAGATGACTGCGACCTCCAGCTCGCCTGGGTCTAATCCCGGTGGTCTCGATGAGCCGGAGGTCAAACACCCAGACGGCTCCCGCGTCGTACTAACAAAAGGAACTGTCATGTCTCCGAGGTTCAGTCCGCGGGAGTTTGGGCGACGACGTCCGCCCCGTGCGGAACGTAGCGTTCCAATGCGATGGTCGCTTCTCCACTCCAGCGGTACGCCACTAAAGTGCCGCCCTTGCCGGCGCTGAAGTCGACGCAGGCCGTGTATTCGGTCCAATCGTCAAGGTGCACAGGGCTGTCCGTGCGCCAGTAGTGGCCGTAGAACACTGGTACGGCATCGTTGTAGACATACGAGCGGTCTTCTGGATCGACCTGGATATCCGGAATTGGTGGGTAGGGCTTGCCGTCTTCGGTCTGGAAACTCCCGACCTCGGCTAGTTCGGCAACTGTGGTCGCACCCTGATGCCACCATCGGGCCCTGGCCTTTTCACGTCGGTGACCGTCTTTGTCGCGGTAGGCGGGAAGGCCGTAGTCGACTAGGCTGATCTCCGGTCCCTTCAGCAGCGCTTCCACCGCCTCGTAAAGCGGGCTCTCCTTGTCGGTGGCCGAGATGATCTGCTCGACGGTGCTGAATCGCTCCCCGCCGAGTGCGGCCCTAACCACCTCGCGCGAGGGCTCGTGCCAACAGGCGTGAACCACCCGCACCCCGTCGAGTTCCAGCCATAGCGGCAGCGTCATGAACCAATCGGTGTAGTACTTGCACTGCTGCTCCGTCAGCTGCTCGAGGAAAGCCCGATGTTGCGCGGTGTTCTTGACGTCGTGAAGACGACAGTGCTGGCCCGGGCTCGCGGGATCCTCAGTGGCGTAGGCGATCGCGTTGAACTCGTGATTGCCCATGACGATCCGGGCGCTGCCGGTGTCGACCATCGCCTTGACGATTTGAAGAACCCGCAGCTGCTCGGGCCCCCGGTCGATGAGATCGCCGACGAACACAGCACGTCGTTCGGTGTGCCGGTAGGCAGCGGTGTCGGGGTCGACGGTGTAACCCAGGCCCCGCAACCGTTCTTCCAACTTCGATGCATGACCGTGGATGTCTCCGATGATGTCAAAACCGCTCATAGCTTCCTCCCCGATCAGCTCTTACTCATGCACGATAGAGCCAGGTACCGACATGTTTGGGATTCGCCCGATTACGTCGACGTTGACAGTAGTCTCGGGCCAGACGTTGATACCCCACGCGACGAGACGAACTGAAACAGCGATGGCCAGAGAAGAAATCGGCAAGGGAGTCTGGTACGCCGTCGACACCGGCTACATCGGGCTCGATCTGACGGCCGACCCCACCCCAGGAGAAGCGCACCGTTGAGGGGATCGCGCTCTTTCCCAAGGATGAATCCCACTGCTCACTGGTCGCCGTCCGCGAGTGCGTCAACGATCCCACCGAGGAACAACGCGTCGCGGATGCAGTCAAAGACTATCTGCGAGAACACGATCTGGAGTTCGCAGGACTGGGCGATGAGCGCTACCTCTGTCGCAAAGACGACCGCGTGACGATCGTGGCACCGGTTTGCATCGACGGCGTCGACGAGTTTTTCACCTTCTTCCAGGAGCTCATCACCGACTATCTACCGCCATTCCTCCACGTCACACTCCTGAAGAGCGAGACGACGGAGCACGGCATCTCGGTCAACTCCATGGAGGATCTGCACCACTATTGCGAGAAGCTGACTCCTTAGCACGGTGACTGTCGGCGACGCTAGTCCCGGTCGTCGCAATCGCAGCGACTGCCGCACTCGCATTCCTCGGAGACGAACTCCCGCATACCAATACGCTGCGGCTGGGATGATCCGTTCGGCGTTCGACGCGCCACCGTGCGCGTTGTTTTCGCCAGCCGGACTTGATTGCCAAAACGCTCTTGCGCCCCGTCGTAAGACGTGGCGCGAACGCGCATTCCGACGCGCTTGGTGGGCGACTTCCTCTTTGTGTTGCCGTTGGCGGCGTTCTCTCTCATACGCCCAAGCCTTCCTGCGCCGGCGATGGCGGCGGCAGGTCGTTCGCTACCCGATCGCCGAAGTGAGCGCATCATCGATTCGGCAACAGCGGGCAGGTGACGGTAGGCCGCTCCCGGTCGAGCACCCAAGGGCCGTCCACCGTTACGCCGGTCAACGCCTCGGCCAGCATGAGTGCCGCGGGAATCGGCTCCGTCGCGGCGGGCAGCCCGGCTTCCTCGGGCAGCGGATCGCCGACTTCACCGGTCCCGAGTACAGGGTCGAACACCCGGACCAGCGCGCCGTTGCGCGCGTAGCCGAAGCGGGAGTCCATATTGACGTTCCAGAAGACCATGGCCGCAAGGCCGTTGGCGGACAGTGCCTCCAGCACCGCGTCCTGGGAGCACACGTACCCGTTGGGCTCGACGATGACCGTCCAGCCGTCTACCTCGCCGAACTGCAGCGCGAACCTCTCCGCGGCGTAGTCCTGTGCATCGGCGGCCTCGGCGAACGTGGCGGTGTGACGCGTAGTGGGGTCGCCGCGGAGTTGGGACTCGACCTCTGCCGGGGACTTCCCCTCCACGAAGGTCAGGCACAAGGCCGGGATCTCAGCGGCCCATCCGAACCCTTTGGCAGCCATGCGGCAAGCCTATGTCCTTGATCCGGCCGGAAGGATCCCGGCGTCGCGTCTGATCCAGCGTGCGGGGTTACTTCACCGACGGCAGATTCGCGGTTGCCCACGGTAGGGCTGGTAGGTTGCGTTGCCTAATGTCCGGCGTCACCCTGCAAAGTACCCGCTTCCGCAACCAACCCGGCCCGGTCATCTGGCTCGACGTCGAGAGGCGCAAGGCCGACACCGAGCCCGCGCTGACCTCTGTCCACTGGACCGACGGATTGACGACCTATGTCCACGATCCGATCCTCCGCGAATCGGCGAAGGCGCGGAAGTTGAAGTTTCAGCATCTCTCCAAACGCGAAGGGGCACATCGCGAACTCACAAAAGCGGCGAAGCGCGATTGGCGGAACCTCATCGAATACAACCGCCAGGACGTCCTCGGCATGATCCATCTCGTTGAGTTTGTCCGCTGCGAAAGCGCGAAGTAGGACCCGGGCCGCGGGACGAACTCTTGGCCCAACAATGATTTTCGCGATGATCTGGCGGTAGAACACCGCCAGAGCGATCTGGCCGTCCCGCTACGACAGAGGCCGCCGCCAACGGCACCCCGGCCGCCACGCCAGCCAACCCGAGGAGATGTCAGTCCTCGACGTTAGATTCGGAAGAGATCGAGGGGGTAGGGAAATGACCAAGGAGTCCGCGGACGGGAAGCGCGAAGCGATGACGGCCAAGGACGTGTTCGACCGGTCGAACATGCCGTCCTGGTGGGAGCGTCTGAGCGGCGTCGGGCCCAAGATCGCCGAGGACAAGCCGAGGACAGATCCACCCTCGACGAGATGATCACCTGCGACGAGGGCACACTCGCCTACTGCGCGGCGAGAATCGCCTGCGAGATCACACGCGACCCGGCCTGGAAGTCCCCGCGCCTGGATGTGCCCACGATCAATCTGTGGGACGAGGTCGCCGAGGTCGCGCACAGCGCCCGGCTCATCGGCGAAGACCGCGAGACGTGCGAACGGCTCGAGCAGGGCAGGCTGCACAACGACCCCGACGTCCTCGTGAGTTTTCTCATCCAGTCGCCGTTGCAGTGCACCATCCAACAGCCCTACCCATACCTGCCGACCAGTATCTGCGTCGGCTACGGCATCGCTTGTCCCAGGAGTGCCTGCAACGCCGCACCCGGCACGCCGGGAGAATGGGATGTCAACGGCCGCTACACCCCGAAACAGGGCTGAAGCCGCCACGCAGGGATCGATTAGGAAGGCGCCAACCGTGAACCACCCGGATCTCTCGTCGATCGAGGGCAGCACCCTGTCCACCGTCATGCTCAGCCCCTGCGTCGGCGGAGTGCTGCGAATCTGGAAGGACGACGGTTCGTCGAAGCTGACCGGGGTGGTCGAATCCGACTATCTCAACCGGATTCAGGGCACCGGCATGCTGTCCCGGACACTTCGGGAGGAGGGCCGGTTTCGCGAGGTCGGCCTGCTGTCCGAGGACGGCTCAACTCTGAGTGTGATGTCGCGCTTCCCGCGCGAAGCCGAGGACGGAACCCTTCACTTCGACGGCTCGCTTCTCGCGCTCGAGCCCCCGGCCGCCCCCGACCAATCGTTGTACGAGGATCTGCGGGCACTGCTGGATCGGGCAATCCGCTACACCGTGGAGAGCAACGGGCTTCTCGTCGTCGAGCTGGGCGGATGGGACGCACCCACTGAGCCTTACTGCCTGTACTGCGCGCCGACGGAGCACGGCACCCGACTCAGCGTCATCGAGGCGGCGCCGGCACCCCGGGACTCCGAGGTGTGGGCTCCGCAGATCGGGCCGGGAGACGCCGGGGCGACCCTACGGGCGCCGCTAAGCGAGGAGACCCTGGAGGTCGCGGCGTTGATCATGATGGAAGCAATCGACACGTGGCGAGTGGCACCCTGGGATCTGGCTTTGACATTCGGAACTTTTCCAGGCGCCGAGAGCTGACTCAGTGCCAGATCCACACCAAATCACCTAGCGTTCAACAGGACTCGTTGATCACTAACCGCCAATGACGCAGGATCCGAACTCCAACAGCCAAGGGGGACGCTACTGCAACTTCGCCAGCGACAACACACTGCGGGCCCGCCAACCCTCAGATGTCCTCGTGGGTGATCTTTTTCCTCTGCGGGCTGTTGAAGTTGCTGCCTCGCGTTGTGCGGCTTCGCGCTCGGCCCGCTTACGTTTCGGGCTCAGCCGCGCAGCAGCTCGGCGATGTTCCAGATCAGTGTGGCGTTGGTCTTGGCCATGGTGCGTGGTGATCCCTCCCGATGATGCATTCGCCGGGAGATTAGCCCGGCTACCGCACACAGCGAGGGAAGCGCCGTTGAACTGGAAAGCGGCGATTCAGGCTTGAGGGTTCGCCAGTTCGTCGAGGGCTGCTCGACGTGCACGCCCCGGCGGGGAGTCTGGTTCCCGTGCGGCGATCACAATATCGGCCAGAGGGCCACCGCGCTCGACGATGCGGTCGAGAACAGCACTGACGGTGGATGAGTCCAGTCCGATGTCGAGCGTCCACTCGCTGGTGCGGTAAGCGCCCATCACCTCTTCGAGGTAGTCCGTCCCTGCCATGAGGTAGTCACCGGCAATGTGGCCCCATTCATGGCCGATAGCGACTCCGACGAATAGTTGAGTCATCAGTATTTGCCCCGCCTCGTCGCAGCCGAAATACTCCGCGCAGACACCGCCGTCCAGAAGCCAACCAAGGAAGGCCTCGGCATCATCACCGCGCCGGTTCAGACTGATTACCGCGTCCTGTTCATCCGGTTCCCAGGTGGTGATGACCACCCCCGGGGTGATGAGCCCGATCATGCCGATATCCAGCCCGTAGGTCATGCTGGCCGATTCGCCGAAGGTGATTCGGCCCCACATGTCGAGGGCAGGTATCTGGCCGTTGTCGTAGAAGTCCCAGTCGCCGTTGTCATCGGGCAACAGCCTCCACCCATCCTCTGTTTCGAATGCGCCCCATTGGTAGCCGTTGACGTAGAGGACTCTGAACGCCTCGCGCAGTTCGCCTTTCGAACCGTCGATATGCTCCTCCCGCATTTCTGCCGACCAGCGCGACTCATCGAAGTCGCCAGCGGCCCCCGATATCCGGAGCAGAAAGGGAAGATGTGCCAGGGCAGCGGGGTTTGCGATGATTCGGGTGATCTGGTTGGCGGGTACCTCATGAAGCTGGGGCCTGGCCGCGATCTCTGCGTCCAGATCGACGCTGTGGCAGGCGATTTCCGACCCATCGGCGGAGTGAAACAGCAGCGAGCCGCCACGGTCCACAAGACCGATTCGCTCGATTGGGCGCTCTGTTTGCGCTGACGGGTCGAAGCGCGAAACCTCGTACACCATGTCGGACTTGTCCATTCTCGGCCTCCCACCGCACTAGATTGATGGATTCGGCCAGCGCGGCCGGCGAGGACAGAAAGGCCTTGGCCAGCGTCCACGGGAACAGAGCCTTCGTCGCCCCGGAGTACGGCGACTGGCCGGACTTGGGGTGAAGCCAGGTCTGCGACAACTCGGCGGCCACCGCATCCTCTTGCGGCGACGGATTCACCAGAAGGTGCACCGGCTCCGCGCGCTCGGCCCAGTCGCTGCCGACCTCGGCGGCCACGTCGGGGCTGTGGCGGTGGCGCCTTATCAGCAGCGATTCGACGTCGTCACGGGTGAAGGTGCCGTCGGCGTGGACCACGGTCGGGTCGAGTAGCCGCAGCAACTCGGCGAAGGATTCCTCCTTGCCGTTGTGCGGGGTGGCCGAGGCCAGGATGAGCGCCTCGGTGTTGGGAGCCAGCACGCGGGCCAGTTCGTTGTTCTGGGTGCCGGTGTTGGTGAGGTTGTGCGACTCGTCGATCACCACCGCATCCCACTGCTGACGCTCCAGGTGGGCTTTGTAGCGCGGGCTCTTGAGGGTGTCGATCGAGATGATGGCGCGTTTGAAATAGGTGAACGGGTTACGGGTGGCCGGCAGCTTCTGGCGAACCTTCTGGATGCCAGTGGAATCCAGCCGGACGAACGGCAGCGCGAACCGGCACCACAGTTCGTGCTGCATCTGCTCCAGCACATGTTTCGGCGTGACGATCAGAATCCGCTCCCCGCGGCCGCGTCGCACCAACTCGCTCAAGATCATGCCGATCTCGATGGTTTTCCCCAGACCGACCGCGTCGGCGATCAGGGTTCTCGGCCGGATGTGCTGCGGGTCCAGGGCACGGGTGACGGCGGCCTTCTGATAGCGCAGGGCGTCGGCGAGCATGTGGGTGGACACCGTCAGCGACTGGTCGCCGTAGGGTGCCGGGGTCTTGCGCAGCATCGCCTCCAGCCAAAGCCGCGCATCCCGGTACCCCGAGGAACCGTCAGCCACCACCTTGGCTTCACGTGGATCCTGGACCTCGATGGTGTCCAGGCTGGAGTAAAACGCCGCCGTCGTATCGGCGACCAATTCCGAGAGCCCCCGGACGTGGACCAGCCACCCGTCGGCGCCCTGCTCGGCCTTCGTGACCAGCCACTCCTCGTCGCGGATGACGACGACGGAGCCCGGTGCAAGATTGAGCTCGGTAGTTGACGCGGTAACGCTGCTCACCCCCTTGAAGCCTCCGACGGACAAAGGTAGCGCGTCGGTACGTCGAGATCAGGGATAAGCGTCGACTCCGGTGGGCGGAGAGCGATGCTGAAGCAAATCAGATGCCGACCAGCCTCGCCAAGCGTTTGGTCCGCGAGGCGACCGGCGCCGTTTGCGGGTATGTGCATGGATGGCGTGAGTTTCGGCAGTAACGGGCCCCAAGATCAAGGGCCCCCACCACCTCGACCGTGGCATTTATGTTACACTCTTGCCGTCTCGCTCTTCAAAGCCGAACTAGGTGACCACCATGAACGACGTGTTCAACACGATGCTTGAACCCGAGGGTCGCGACCCCGCGTTCGCCCGCGCGTACGCCGCAGAGTCGGCACGGATAGAGACGATCGATGCCATCATCAATGCTCTCGACGAGGCGCGGAGCACGGAGAAGCTGAGCAAGGCGGCACTGGCCCGCGCGATCGGCTCCGACCCGAGCACCGTGCGGCGGCTCCTGTCGTCGGAGTCGGTGAACCCGACGCTCAGCACCATCGCCGAGGTCGCCGCGGCGCTGGGCATGAAGGTGACGCTGACGCCGATGTCGAAGGACGAGCGCACCCGAATCACCGAACCTATGCGTGCCTGCGGCTAGCGTGCTTAAACGGCGATCCGGATATCGTCCTCGGTAGCAAGCGACCGCGGGTTACGCGCGAGGTACTCGTTGCCCAGTTCGCTGATCCCTGCGTAGCGCGAGTCGGGCAGGGTCGTCTGGTACGGCTTTGCCGCGCCGTCGATCACAGTGAGGAGCGCCAAGGTCGTCCCTGTCTCGTCGTAGTCGAGAAGGCAGAACAACCTGAAGTGCCACTTCCCATTTGGGGTCTTCGAGGTGACGCGCGCCTCGAAGTAGCCGGTCATGTCTCCGTGCATCGCCTCCCACTGCCCGCCGCCGGCGAACAGCCCGGCCAACAGTTTTGGCCCTCAAACCAAGTCTTGCACCGGCGGCACAACAGCCGGCTTAGCCGGAAGCACAGCAGCAACAACCAAACCGATCACGCTCAGGAGAAACCCGAGCAGAAAGCCCTCAACCGGTTCCCGGTTCTTGTGCTTGCTGATCGCACTACCAAGCGCACCGCAAGCAGCAGCAAGAAGAAAAGCAGAAAGGCAAAGCGCGAAAGCCATAAACCCGTTCCCTCGCTGACTCGTCAAGATCGTGAGGCCGAGCCTAGTGCCCAATGACCAGCACCGCAGCAAGCGCTGCAGGCTAACCGGCGCAGTGTTCGCTCGTAGGTCAGCGGGCTAGAACGAGCGAGTGGCAGCCCTGGTCTCGCGGAAATGCCCCCGTAGTTGCAACAGGATCGCCACGGTTGCCGTCCACCCCGTCTGATGCATCGCCCCGCAGCCATGCCCGTCGTCACCATCGAAGTACTCGTAGAACGGGACCAAGTCCCGCCAATGCGCATCGCTTTGGAAGTAGTCGTGATCGCCGAGCACCACCCTGCGGCCATCGTCACCGCGTACAAAGATGCTGATGAGCCGTGATGCGATGTCCTCCGCGACCTCCGCCAGCGTCACCTCGGTGCCGCTGCCTGCGGGATATTCGATGGTGAACGTTTCCCCGAAGAAGGCGTCGTAGTCGAGCAGCGACTGGATGAGGAGCAGGTTGATCGGGAACCAGATAGGGCCCCGCCAGTTGGAGTTACCACCGAACATCTTGTTCTTCGACTCAGCCGGCCAGTAGGGCAACGTATGCGCCTGATCACCTACCCAGAAGGTGTAGGGCTGGTCCCGGTAGGCCGCAGACAGCGACCTGATCCCGTAGTCGGACAGCAACTCGTCCCGGTCCACCATGCGTTGCAGGATGCGCCGCAGCCGGTCGGGTTTGACCGCGGTGAACAACAATGCCGAGCCATCACCTTGGTCTGGAGTGAGAGCGACAGACCCTTTGAACTCTGGGTGGTGTTTGAGCACCTTCTCGCGCAGCAGCATCAACTCCGGGGTCATCTGATATTCACGGTCCCCGGAGATGCCCACGGCCGGCACAGCTACCGTTGCGAGCACTGGGATCAGTGCTTGCATCGACACCACCCCGAGTTGGTTATGGCTACCGTCGGGGTGCACGATCGCATCGCAGTAGAAGCCCACATCGTCGTTCCACAGGCTCACCCCGTCGCGGCCCGATTCCAGCGCAGTGGACAGGATTGCGAAGTCCAGCAGCAGTTTCTCGATGTCGTTGAGGTAGCCGGGGTAAGAGCGACGGAGCTCCAAGGCGATCTCACCCATCTGGATCACCATCTGGGCCACCCAAGCCGTGCCGTCGGATTGCACGAGTTGCCCCCCGGTGGGCAGTGGATGATCACGATTGAACACGCCGATGTTGTCCATGCCGAGGAAGCCACCGGCGTAGAGGTTCTTACCCAGCGGATCCTGGGTGTTGAGCCAACTGGTCAGGCACGTGAGCAGACCGCGGTAGGCCGTCGCCAAGAAGTCGAAGTCGGGTTCGCCGCTACTTGCGGCGTCGAGGCGGTATACCTCATAGGCAGCCCATGCCAACGTCGGCGGATTGGTGTTGGAGAAGTCCCACTCGTACGCCGGCACCTCACCGTGAGGATGCTGGTAGAGGCTGGACAGCATGTAGATGATCTGCTTTTTTGCGAACGCCGGATCCACCATCGCCAAAGTCACCGCGTGAAAGGCCAAGTCCCACGCGGCATACCACGGATATTCCCACGCATCGGGCATGAGCAGCACATCCTCGTTGACGATGTGCAGCCATTCGGCGTTGCGCCCCCGCCAGCGTTCCGGTGGTGGAGGCGGCATCGTCTCGTCACCTTTCATCCACCTGGTCACGTGGTAGTTGTAAAACTGTTTGCTCCACAGCAGACCGGCGATGGCTTGGCGTTGGACGAGTTTTTCGTCCTCGCTCAACGACCGGCGCTGCCAGGAGGCGTAGTACTCGTCCGCCTCGCGCCGGCGATCGTTGAGGATCTGCTCCGCTTCGCCGAACGCATCGGGTAGCTCGGTCGGCGAAAAACGCACCGTCATGGTCCACGACTCCCCCGCAGGGATGACGGTGCTGGCCACCGCAGCTGCCTTACTACCCCCTTCCCGGTTAACCCCGTCGAGGCGCCCGTGGACGATGGCGTTGTTGACACCGTCCTTGACAAAGGCCGAGGCATTCTCGGTGCCGAAGACAACCTCGTTGTTGGTGTTGTTCTCGCAGAACATCCATTGGGTGGGTGCGCCCTCTGCTGTGGCGTAACACCAGTAGCGCCCCAACTTGGGATGGTCGAACGTGGCACCGTGCGCGGTGCGTTCGATTCGCGGCGGCTCGTCACCGAACTGCCACGACCACAGGTTGCGGAACCACCATTGGGCTGCCGCTGTGAGCGGAGCGTCCCGGGGGCCTCGATTGACCGCAGTCATTCGGCACACCATGTCGTTCGGGGAGGCCTTTGCGTACTCCACCGTGATGTCGAAGTAGCGGTTTTCCCGCCACATCGATTCCAGCGCGTCGAACAATTCGTATTCGGGTTCCCCTGTCGTGCGTGACTGGTTGGCCGCCACGAGGTCGTCGTAGGGAAAGCGATCTTGGGGGTACTTGTAGACCACCGATGCGTAGGAATGGGTAGGGGTGTTGTCGGTATAAAACCAGTAGTCCTTGACGTCCTCACCATGATTGCCCTGTTCGTTGGTCAGGCCGAAAGGACGCTCCTTGAGGTGGTCGTCAACACCGTTCCAGAAGCCCCACCCGAAGCACAGGTACTGGGCCCGGTCGCACCACCCGGCGAGGCCATCTTCATTCCAGCGGTAGGTGCGGGACCGGGCATGGGCGTACGGGAAGTAGTTCCAGGCGTCACCGTTGGCCGAATAGTCCTCCCGCACAGTGCCCCACGCCCGTTCGGACAGGTAGGTTCCCCAGTCCTGCCACGGTTCGGTCCCTGCGGTGCACGCATCCAACCGACCCTGTTCGGCCGTCTCCCCCCGTGCGATCGGTCCCAGCAACGGGATGCGGCGGCTGGACTGCCCTTCGGCCATCACACTGTGTCCTTCCCCTGTGGGGGTTACGTTCAGCCATTCGGATCCAGCTCGAAGTACAGCGCTCCAAATCCATCCGGCTCATTCTGACTGTTCCCGGTTTCCCGGACGGCGGGTATTGGATGTTCACGCCGCTGTGTGGGTGGTGTGGACGGCGAGCCTAATGCGCGGCGGCGGTGGTCGCGTCGTACTCGCCCTTGGGCCGGCGCTTGGGCAGGCGCTCGACGATGAACACAAGGATCGTGCCGATGATCATTCCGAGCAACGCCGAGGCCAGGGTGTTGACGACCCAGCCGAGCACACCGCCGACGCCCGGGACACCGTGCACGGCCGTCTCAAGGTGATGCACCAGGTTGTAGGGCGCCGCCCAGCCCAATTCGGCCGCCCCGGCGAGGACGATGTGGCCACCGACCCACAGCATGGCGGCGGTCCCGATCACCGCCAGCCAGGACAGCACTTTCGGCATCGCGGTCACCAGCATCCGACCGGTGCGCTGGCTAGCGGGGGACTTGCGCTCGGCCAGGGCCAGGCCGACGTCATCCATTTTCACGATCATCGCGACGACGCCGTACACGCCGATCGTGATCGCGACGGCGACCACGGTCAGGATCGCTGCACGGGACACCAGCGGCTCGTGCAGCACCTCCTTGAGGGCGATCACCATGATCTCCGCCGAGAGGATGAAGTCGGTCCGGATCGCCCCGGCGATCGTTTTGGCCTCCGCGTCGGGGCCGAGTGCGGCAGAGGGCGCGTCGTGGTCGTGGTCGTCGTGGCGCAGCCGGTGGATCACCTTGTGCGCGCCCTCGTAACAGAGGTAACAGCCGCCCATGACCAGGATGGCTTCGACCACCTTGGGCGCGATCGAACTGAGCAGCAACGCCACCGGCAGGATGAAGAACAGCTTGTTGCGCAGGGATCCCTTGGCGATCCGCGCAATGATCGGCAGTTCCCGTTTCGCGGCCAGTCCGCGCACGTACTGCGGGGTGACCGCGGTGTCGTCGATCACCACCCCGGCCGCCTTCACGCTGGCCCGCCCGGCCGCGGCGCCCACATCATCGAGCGCTGCGGCGGCGAGTTTGGCCAGCGCGGCGACGTCGTCGAGTAACCCGACCAGACCGCCCGCCATGACCGTCCTCCACAGTGATTTGAAGCGACACTACCGCGTTCGGCCGACCGCTAAGGTCTGTAGTCGTGAGTCAGACGGTTGCGCGCGTGATTTCCCGCGGAAGCCGTTGTAGCTCAGTCACTCGTGAGCGTGAGCGGCGTAGGCCTTCGTCACCCAGGTGACGAATTGGTAGGTAGACACCAAGCGGCGACGAAAGCGCGATCAGACAGGTAGTAGATGCGGCTGCTGACTCTAATCGCTCACCGCCACCTCCCGCAGGGGTGCCACCGACCTCTGGCGTTCACTTGACCAGCGGACAAGTGCGCCTGGATTCAGCGGGAGTTACGCCGCGTGCACAGTCGCATTTTAACGTGCATTGGCAGGCACAACGTGCGCCGAATGCCGCCATAGCCCCTGTCCCAGACCGTCCTTGCGGGCCCGTGGGACCCGGATTGGTCCCAACACCGACCTCGACGACCGAATCGGCAGCAAAGAGTGAAACCAAA
>CAIOYU010000559.1 GCA_903862565.1 uncultured Actinomycetes bacterium
AGTTCGGCCTTCACCACAGCGTTGATCGACGTGTAGCCCGACACGATGAGCAGCCCGATCAGCATCAGGCCGAACGCCGACAGCGCCGAATCGGCCCGGGACACCGCCGTCAGCAGCGGGACGGTGGCCAGCGTCGCGCTGATCCCGAACGCGATCAGCAGCGGCCGGCGGCCGATCCGATCCGAGAGAGCGCCTAACATCGGCTGCAGCCCGACGAAGATGACCAGTGCGGCGAAGTTGATCCACGCCACCTGCTCCTTGGGCAGGCCGGTGGTGTTGATCATGAACTTCTGCATGT
This sequence comes from uncultured Actinomycetes bacterium, assembly GCA_903862565.1. Classification (GTDB taxonomy): domain Bacteria; phylum Actinomycetota; class Actinomycetes; order Mycobacteriales; family Mycobacteriaceae; genus Mycobacterium. Next base: position 299 of record CAIOYU010000559.1, read on the forward strand.
AGGTGGTGAACGTGTAGAACGCGATGGTGCCGCCGAGGGTCAGGCCCACCACGGTCAGGCACGCCCGCGGATAGGCCAGCAGGATGCGCAGGCTGCCACGCTCGGAGGTCTCCTCCGCGGCGAGGGTGAAGTTCTCCGACTCATCCATCGTGCGCCGCAACCACATGACGGACACCGCGGCCGCCGCTCCGATGACGAACGCGATCCGCCAGCCCCAGGCCTGCATCTGCTCCGGTGTGAGCAACTGCTGCAGGATGATCTGCACACCGAGGGCCAGCAGTTGGCCGCTGGTCAGGGTCACGTACTGAAACGAGGAGTAGAAGCCGCGACGATGAGGGGTGGCGACTTCGCTGAGATAGGTTGCCGAGGTTCCGTATTCACCGCCCAGAGACAATCCCTGCAGGAGTCGGGCGGCCACCAACAGCACCGGGGCCAGCGCGCCGATCTGTGCATACCCAGGCAGGGCGGCGATGGCAAGTGAGCCGACGCCCATCAGGCTCACCGAGAGCGTCAACGCCGCACGGCGCCCGAAGCGGTCGGCGTACCGGCCGAACAGCCAGCCGCCGAGGGGCCTGATGAGGAACCCCACCGCGAAGATCCCAGCGGTGTTCAACAGTTGGGCAGTCGGATTGCCCGACGGGAAGAACACGCCCGCGAAGTAAACGCTGAAGGCCGCGTAGACGTACCAGTCGTACCACTCGATCAGGTTGCCGAGCGATCCGCGCATCACATTGCCGGCCACCGACCGGGGACGCGGTGGCCGTTCTACGTTCTGCTGCATCGGTGCGTCCTCAGCGGTGGTGCCGATGCAGGGGGCAGTACGCGTTGCCGTTCCTGACCGGTTGCCAGCCGTAGTCGTCGAGGAGTTCGTCCAACGCCGCGCGGTCACGCGTCGTCGGCACGTCGATGCTTGCCGCGCAGTCCAGACAGTTCACCGTCACTGTGGAGTCCATGCACGTGATCTAACACGCCACGCACGGCGCTGTCCCGGCGGGAACCGGGTGGACCCGTCGGGCGTGCCGGACCGGGCAAAAGCTCTCCGGCATCCTCGAAGCCCGCGTACAGTACCCCAATCGAGTGGGAGGTGTGTGACGGTTCTGTGGGAAGGTTGAGTATGACTTCGAGCTATACAGGTCCGACCTCCTCGCGTGCGACGGTGGTGAGGGCGACAGGTCGGCTCGACTTCCATACCGCTGACGAGCTTCGCGAGAAGTTACTACGCCTCATTGGCGGCGGGGCCGTTCGTGTGGTGGTTGACCTGTCGGGTGTCGAGTCGGTCGACTCTTCGGGGATCGGCGCTCTGGTGTCGGCTTACAAGGCCGCGCGGAGCGATGGGGGCGATCTGCGCCTGGCGGGGCCCAATAGCGGAGTCGCCGCTGTTCTGGAAATGCTGAACCTCGACAAGGTTCTCCTTGCATGCGAGTCGCCTGAGGATGCGTTCCCCGAACGGGCGTGATGTGCAGCCGGGGCTGATGGCGTGACAGACTGCGCCGCCCGACGGGCTGACCTCAGGTAGTGATCCCCAGATCCTTCAGAAGTGCTTGAGCAGCCCGGCGGCCGCTGACCAACGCACCTTGAATGGACGAGGTGTCGCGATGATCGCCAGCCACGTAGACACCGCTCTCCGTGCGCACCGGCTTCTGCAGGGCAAAGGGCACCGACATGGCGGGTAGCGCGTAGGGAATCGGGTAACTCGCGATGAGCTCCCAGCCTTTGGTCGGCAGTCCGTACAACCAGGCGAGGTGGTCGCGCACGGCGATCTCGTCCGCAGGCGATGTCCTCACCCCGAGTGCCGACGCCGACACCAGCGCGCTTCCGGCAGGTGCGTAGTCGGGTGCGGCATGGGTGAGCACCACAGTATTGACGAGCGGTCCGCGCCGATCGCCGTCGAGGATGAGCACGGCTTGGCCGTCGGCGAGGTCTTCAGGTGCACAGTCGGGGCGGTAGTACCAGGTTGTGACCGAACGGCCTTGGGGCGCAGGGATACCCGCGATGAGGCCGGCGGCGGCCGTGGGATCGGTCGCGACGATGACGGCATCGGCGGATCGGGCGTCATCGCCGAGAACGTTGACCGCCTGTGCAGAGACTGACGCGACCCGATGATCGAGCCGCACATCGAGCCCAGCGGCAAGCTGTTCGGGAATGCGCTGCATGCCCAGTGCCGGAACTCCGGGAGTGCCGTGGATGAAGGACTTCAGCACCACGTCGAGGAAGCGCCGCGACGTACTGAGCTCGGACTCCAGGAAGACCCCGGACAGGAAGGGGCGCAGGATCTGCTCCATCAGCGAGCGGTCCACGCCCGCCCGGCGCAGTGCCTCCTCGGTGGTGACGTCGGGATCGCGACACAAAGAGTCAACCGACCGCACGGCCCGGGAGACCGCGTAAGCGCCGAAGCGCGCAAGCGACACCGGTGAGCCGATGCGCGCCAGCAACGACGGGACGGCCCAGGACGGTTCGCGACGGGGATCGGCGACCCGCGCCACCCGACGACGCCCGCCCCGAGTCAGCACGATGCGGGCACCTGCGATGAAGGGCCTCAGATCCAAGGCGCCGTGGTCAAGAACGCGCGCCCCCTCGGGATACGCCGGGTTGTAGAGCTGGAAGCCGCGATCGAGGCGATAACCGCCGACGAGATCGGTGCGCACCCGTCCGCCGACGGCATCGGAGGCTTCAAGCACGGTCACGTCCACACCATGACGGGTGAGATGACGGGCGGCGGCGAGTCCGCTCAACCCGGCTCCCACGACAATGACGGCCATGCGCTCAGGTTAGTCGGCCCCCGGCCGCGATAATGCTGGGATGACAACGCGCTCAGCGGAGATCGGATGACACTGCAGCGCCTCATCGACCCGCCACTCGACGACGACGACGTCCACACCTGGGTGATGAAACACCTCGGGGATCTGTGCGCGCCCGAGCTTCGGGAAGCAACCGCACCGGCCACGCTCCTCCGCGGCGGGCAGTCGGCGGCCGATGCCGCGCTCCAGGCCTACGACGTCGCCGGGTATGCACGCCGGCGCAACAACGTCTGGCCGCCGGGAGCGCGCGGCTCGTCGCGCCTGTCACCGTATATCCGGCATGGACTCCTGACTCTGCGCGAGGTGTGGGATCACGTGGCCGGGGGTCCACCGAGCGATGTGACAAAGTTCCGCGACGAGCTGCTCTGGCAGGAATATGCGCGACATCTCTACGCGCGCTTGGGAACAGCGTCGCGAGCCTCGTTGCGGTTCGCCGTCGACGAGCGCACCACCGACACCGGTTCGGTGCCCGTGGACAATCCGTGGTCGTCGTCGGCGCGGTGTCTGGACTCGTCATGGTCGGAGCTGGTGGCCAGCGGCTGGCTCACCAACCAGACACGCATGTGGCTCGCCTCGCACTGGAGTGTCCGCGCCGGGCTGGGCTGGCGCGACGGCGAAGACCTCATGTACCGGCACCTGGTGGATGGCTCCCGGGCGGCCAACAGACTGGGGTGGCAGTGGACCGTCGGCGCGCTCACCGGCAAGGCGTACGGGTTCTCCCGATGGCAGGTGGAGAAGCGTGCTCCGGGCCTGTGCGCGACGTGCCCGCTTGAACAGAGCTGTCCGATCACAAACTGGCCGGCCACCCAGGAGCGCGAGCCGCGGGAACTGACCGACCCTCGGCTCAGGCGTGACAATGACCTCGCGGCCACGGCCGGACCGGCGACGACCCAACAGTCCGCACTGCCCGAGGCCGTCTGGATCACCGCTGAGAGCCTCGGTGACCGCGACCCGGCGACCGCCGCGCATCCGGACCTGCCCGTGGTTTTTGTGTTCGACGAGCCCCTGCTGCGCCGGTTGCGACTCTCGGTCAACAGGCTGGTTTTTCTTGCCGAGTCGGTTGCCGATCTCTCGACCCGCAGGGAGGTGCACCTGTGGCGGGGTGACCCGATCGAGGTGCTGCAGGGCAGGCGACTGGCCGCCACGTTCGCACCCGTCCCGGGCTGGAAATCCCGCGCCGCCCGCCTCGATGTGGTCTCGCTGCATCCATGGCCGTGGCTTGAGTGGCCGCGGGAAGGTTCGATCAGCTCGTACACCGTCTGGCGCAAGGGGCGGTGATAGTCGCGATCAGGACTCCGCCGCTGCCATTTCCGCCCTCAGATAGGGGCGAGCAGGAGGGAGCGTCGCCCTCCATCCCGATATGGGCGATGTCACCCGATCGCCACTCCGCCGGGCCGTTCGCCGAGCGGAATGCTGGCGGTGACGTCATTCGTCGCGGTGTTTATGACCGCCATCGAGCCGAATCGCAAAACACCTGTGCTGAGAGCGACGTAGGCAAAGGCCCCGTCGGGAGTGAAGGCGATGCCGGAGGGTTGGTCACCCACGATGACGGTTGCGCTCACGGTCTTCGTTGCGGTGTCGATCACCGAAACCGTTCCCGCAGCGGCATTGCAGACATAGGCGTAGGTGCCGTCGGGGTTCACCGCAACTGCTCCCGGACTGTCACCGACGGTGATGGTGGCGACGACGGCATCGGTTGCTGTGTCGATGACCGAAACGGTGTCGTCGTCATAGTTGGTGACGAAGACGCGGCTGCTCGTGGGATCGACGGCGAGTCCCAAAGGTTGAGCGCCGACAGGGATGACCGCCGTTTCCTCGTTGATGGAGCCGTTGATCACCGAGACCGTGTTGTCGTTTCGGTTGGCGACGTAGATAGTCGGAGTTTTACCCAACTGGCCAACCGCAATTCCGCTCGGCCAGTCGCCGACGGGGATGCTTAGAATTTCAAACCCGTTGGCGGTGTTGATGACCGAGACCGAATCGTCGAAGGAATTGGTGACATAAGCGCGGTTACCGGCCCGGTTCAGCGCTATCCCAGAGGGGACATCCCCGACAACGATGAGCCCGACGGGCATGTCGGTGGCCGTGTCGATGACCGACACGTCATCAGTGGAACTGTTGACGACGTAGACCTGCGTGCCGGCCGGGTTGATCGCCACCCCGCTCGGCTCGCCTCCGACTGGCACGTTGACAAGGACCATGTTGGTGACAGTGTCGATGACCGAGGCCGTGTCAGGACCCCCGTTGGACACGTAGACACGGGGTGCTGAGGGCTCGCCGCCCGCGCCTCCCGGCCCACCCGTCCCGCCGATGCCGTCGTCGCCGCCCTGCGTACCTGGCCGACCGTTGCGTCCAGGTTGCCCGGCCACGCCACCACCTGTGCCACCGTTACCGCCGTGGCCGCCGTCTCCGCCGGCCGCAACGTTCCCGAAGATGAACAATGTCGCGCCGCGCCCGCCGTCTCCGCCGTCGCCACCAGAACCGCCGGCGCCTCCGGCGGCGCCCGCACCGCCCTGGCCGCCATCCCCGCCGTCGCCACCCGTCCCGCCTACGCCACCTCGTCCGGAGATCCAACTGCCGTTGCCGCCGTCGCCTCCGCTGCCGCCGGTCGCACCGCCCTGCCCTGCCTGTCTCGGATCGCCTGGCTCACCGGGCAAGCCGGGTCCGCCGTTTCCACCCACACCGCCGTTACCTCGGATCGACAGCAACCCCACGGAGCCTCCGGCCCCGCCGTTGCCCGCGGGAAAGAGGGCGCCTCCGTAGCCTCCGCTGCCCCCGTTCCCGCCGTTGCCTGACATCAGACCGCCTCTGCCGCCACTGCCCCCATCCTGGGAGGCGAGCCCGTTGCCGCCGTTGCCGCCGTTGCCGAACCCACTGGCGTTGCCGCCATTGCCGCCGCCATATCCGTTGCCGCCGTTGCCGATCCAGCCACCGTTGCCGCCGTTACAGCCGCCGGCCGGACACGTCTGTGGGGTCCAGCTGAAACCGTTACCCCACAAAACCCCGGCATCGGGGTGCGCCGCGGTGCCATTGCCGACCAGCCAGACATCACCCACCGCCGACGCCCGTCGCCGAGGGCTCGGCAGCGAGGCCGCGGTGGGCACAACGACGGCGCGCGCTACCGGCAGACGCGCCGCGGCAGCGGCAGGCCTGGCCTCAGCAGCAGCAGGCGGGGGCGGTGACACAACACCAGGAGGGGCAGACTGGCCGACTTCGCCAGCCCGCACCTGAAAACGGTGCGGTTGGGGCCGGGACACCCCTGGCCGCGCATCCGCATCACCGGCGGAGCGCCCCGCGGTCACTGCCGCCGACGGCCGCACCGACTGGGTCCGGGCCGGACCCGCATGAGCGCCGGCACTCGCCGACCTCTCCCCCGCCGCATCGGACCCACGAGCACCGGCGCTGTCGGCCGAAGCCGTCGTCGCCATACCACCGAGAAAACCGCCGATCCCCAGAGCCATCGCTAACGCCCCGACCCGCCCCACTGTCACCACAGACCCGGACCGCGATTCCGGTGAAGCTCCGTCGCGCATTGCTCACTCCTCGGTGCGTTTTGTTTTCCTTATGAGCACCTAGTTCCGCTAACCGGTCACCACGCTGCCATTTCGGCCCTCTTGGCCAGCGCCAACTCCCGGATCCTGGCCAGGCCGGCGTCGGTATAGACCCCGCTGACACCGGAGATCGCGGCGAGCTTCATGCCGTGCTTAAGCCCGAGCCGATAGATCTCCTTGACCTTCTCCCATTCGATATTGCGCCCGACGGTGAACGTCTCATAGCGGCCCTCGAGTGCCAGGACGATGGTCTCGGCCAGGCAGGCGTAGGCAACGCCCTTCGGCAGGCCGATTCCCTTCATCTGCGGATCGCCGGGCAGTTCAATCTCCCCGGACTCGATGACCAGCACATCGGGCCGCTTGGCGACATCCTCGGCCGAAAGGTCCAGCGGCCGTGCGACGTCGGTGATGACCGCACCCGGCTTCACCTTCATGATGTCGAGCACTTTCTTGCCGGCCCCCGAGGTGGCCGTGACGATGACATCCATGTCGGCGATGTGCTCGTCGGCGCTGGCACCCACGTGGACCTTCGCCCGCGGGTTCTCCCGCTCGATATCAGCCTTCAGCGCCAACAGCTTGGCCGGTTCGATGGAGATCAGCCACAGCTCGTCGGCGGCCATCGCCAACAGTCGCGCACACACCGAGCCGATGGCGCCGGTCGCCCCGACCACCATCGCCTTGCCCTTGATATGACCCTTGGAGTCCACTTCGGCGATACCGAGTCGGCGGACCGCGTCATGGGCGGCCCACAGCGCACCCGAGGCGCTGTAGGAGTTGCCCGTGGTGATGGGAAGCGGCGCGCGCTTGGCCACCGTGACACCGGCATCGCCGACGACCTTGGTGAACGCGCCGAGGCCCATGATCTGGGCGCCCATCTTCTGTGCCATGTCGGCCGCCGCCAGCAGGCGCGAGTAGGTGAACTCCGGATCGTGCGCCATCAGTTCCTTGGGCGTGCCACCGACGGTGATGAGCCAGCCTTCGACCTCGGCGCCCGTCGGCGACGTGATGCCGGTGACATGGCTGTAGACGAACGGCGGCGCGTGCGCCATCAGCTTCTCCACGCCGTCCATGAAGATTCCCGGCGCCACGTCGGCGACGGCATCAAGCGCCGCCACATTGCGGAAGTACTCCTGGGACAACGGGTGGATCACGAACGCGAACCGGGACTTCCGCTTGAAGCCGCTTGGGTAGAGGATCCTCGGCTCCAGCTCCGCCGACTGGATCATGTCGAGCAGGTCGTCGTCGGTGAGTCGCGACTCCTCGGCTTCGCCGGCGACCAGCATCAGTGCCTCAAGCGTCGCCTCGTTGACCACCACAGAAGCGAACGGCTGCGGCACATCGTCGAGGATCAGGTCTACTCCGCGCTCCCGAAGGCTGTTCAGCCGCTCCTCGCCGATGGACGTCGAGATGAGGGTCTTGCCCTTCAGGTCGTCCAACTCGAACTGGGCGAGTTCCCGGAAGGTGGCCACCACGACGTCGCAGTCCTGCAGGGCCCTGCGAACCCTGGACTCGATGAACTTGCGGCCCGGGGCGGTGGCCGTCGACAGCACAGATGAGGGGATTCTCTCCAGCAGCCACCCCGTGGCGGACACGGCGCGCTCGAACACCTCGAAGGGTGTGTGAATGTCGTCAAGGCCATACTCCACAGCCGGGTCGGCGAAACGCAGGTTCTTCGTGCTCTCCGCGAGCACTCGCGTGGAGCGGTAGTGATTTCGTCCGCCGAGCACGACCACTCGAGCATTGGTGAAGTAGCCGGGCATCTCGCCGGCGATGTGCCGAATGGTCCACTCCTGCAACACGTTGCGTAACCGATGGCCGTCGGTGACGACCGCCCCGGTGACCTTTTCTGTGCCCGCGGCTGTGACCTTTTCGACGGCCTTCCGAAGCTTGCCGGGATTGCCCTTAAGGGTTCCGGCCACCTCAGCGTCGTGGACTCCGCTGATCCCGATGGCCGCGGCCTCAGCCGACCACTTGCGCAGTTCTGCTTTCGCCCGCTTGATGCTGCCGCCGGTGCCCACCCGGACGATTCGGAAGGGCCGTCCCAGAAACTCCACGGACTCGTCGTAGTCCCGCTCGGGACCGCTCAGGCTGATATTGACGACCAGCGATTGCCTGTGCTCAGTCATTCCAAACTCTCTTTTAGACCATTGCCTGCGAGTCGAACTCCGGGTGGGCCGCCATGAAGTCGAGTAGCTTGCCGGCGTAATCGCGGAAACGGGGGCAGGAGACCCCGGTGCCTTCGAGGTCGGCCACGGCGTGCGCCGTGCCGTAGGTGGTGGGGAACGCGAAGTAGTCCAGGGTCTCGGCAGGTAGACCCGTGAGCAGTTCCATCCCGGGGACCGTGTCGAGCAGTCCGCGCACCAGCGATACCGGGATGGGCAACCAGACCAGCCTCCTACCGAGGTGCTTGCCGAAGATCTCGGCCACCTCGCGGGCCGACGGCGGATCGGGGTCGGTCAACTGGTAGGTCTTGCCCTCGGAACGGTCGAGGACGCTCAGTGCGTCCATCGCCGCAATGACGTAGTCCCGCGGCACCAGCGATGCCATCACGGCTCTGTCGACGTTGGGCAGGAACGTCACGCCGGGAAGGCGATTCATGTAGTCGGCAACGAAGTAGGGCCCGTCGTACTTCTGGGTCTCACCGGTGCGCGAATCCCCCACGACGATGCCGGGGCGGTAGATGGTCGCCGGCAGCCCATCGGCGATCGCCGTGCGCACTCGTCGCTCAGCCTCGTATTTGGTTTCCTCGTAATGGTTTTGGAACTTCTGGCCCTCCTCGAGCATATCCTCGGTGAACTCGCCGTCGTAGGCGCCGGAGACGTAGCAGGTGCTCACGTACTGCAGTCGACGGAAGTTCGCCCGCTCCCGGCAGAACTGCAGGACGTTGTCGGTGCCGACGATGTTGACCAGCTTGGCGAGGTCCTCCGGTACCGAAAGGTCGTAGACGGCCGCCAGGTGCCAGACCTCGTTGACGTCATCCACCTGGACCGAATCGGACAGCCCGAGGCCCGGCTTGGTGATGTCGCCCTCGACGAGTTGGACCCTGTCCACGGTGTGGGGATGGGCCGCCTGAATCTCGGCCAGTTTGGCCTTCGCGGTAGCCATGTGCCTCGCCTGCACGACGCAGATGACTCCCGACCCCTCCCGCTTGGCGAGGATCCCAGGGAGCAGGGCCGACCCGAGGAAGCCCGGGAACCCCGTCATCAACACTGCACTCATGGTTCCCTCGCGTTCGGTTGCCGAAGATCAACGGGCGCTCCGCGCCTTACGCAGGTGCGCCCTTAGTGCCATGCTTCCAGAACATGCCTGCCAGAGATAGAGAACGAGCAGGCCGTCGGGCATCGCTCAATTACGCTGCCCGACTTGGATGTCACCGAACTGCGAGGCCCAGCGCAGATTTCGTTGTTGTTAGCCTTTCTTCATGCCACGCAAACTCAGTGATGAAGAAATTGAGACGTATCTCGACAGCCGCCCGGGCTGGGCAGTACTGAGCACCATCGACAGGGATGGATTCCCGCACTCCGTTCCCCTTGGATACTTTCGCTTCGGCCGCGACATCATCATGGGCGTGCGGGACGGAACGCACAAGGTTGCCAACGTCGAAAGCAACCCGAACGTGAGTGTCATGCTCGAAGACGGCTCCAGCATGGCAGATATCCGGGGAGTGATGTTCCAAGGTCACGCCCGCATCGTTCGCGAGGAGAGCGAAGCGCTGCAGCTCGCGAGGGAGGGCGCCCGGGCGCGGGGCGTGCCAGAGTCCGAATGGCCCACCGCCCCCCGAACGGGTGCCGCCTACATCCGCGTGACACCCGTGAGAACACTTTCCTGGGATTACTCGAGTTAAACGCCGGACCGGGCCTAGCTCCGCCAAACGTGGCCCATGTGCGCTGATTCACCGGGTACGGTCAGGGCGAAACAGGCCGACGGAAGGCGGGGCTGGTGAGGATCCGGGTGGTTGTCGCGGTGGCTGTCGCCGGATTGTTGGCGGCCACGCCGGCACACGCCGCCCCGATGACCACTGAACCCCCGAACACCGGAGAGCCGTTCGTCAACTACCTGGTCAGCAACGGGTTCGGCTACCTCGACCCCCAACGAGTCCTCAGCGACGGTGCAGTCGCCTGCGTCAATGACAGGCACGAGGTTCCCACGGAACTGATCATCACGATGCTGACCGACCGCGCCTACACCGAAGACGAGGCCAAGGCCGTCGTCGCCGCAGAGCGGCAGGCCGTCCCACAGCTCTGTTGAGTGCCGTGGCGTGGTGTGAAACTCGGAACTCGGGGCCAGCGGGTGGGCGACCCGGGTGTCCGATCGTCATGCCTCCGCTGAAGGGCGGGGCGCCCTGGTCGCTGCAGGGGAAGCTCCAGAAATAGGCCGACTCGACCGGCAGATTCACAGTGCCGACGATCGCCCTGGCAGCGTCGCCACGTCGTGGTTCGTCATCCGGTTCACTGCTCCGAATCCTGAAAAGAGGTCGCCGCCACCGCGACGGCGGCGGTCGTCGCGACCGCGTGCGCGGTTCGCGTTGGTGTCGGACTCTCGTGGCAGAGTCAGGGTTGTGGGCAGGATCGGCGGAGACGCCACTGCTCCCCCGGAGACCACGCGAGACGCCGACGCCGTGGAAGGCTTTCTGCGGAATCATGATCTGCGCTATGCGGGACTTGGCGACGAGCGTTACCTTTGCCGCAAAGATGACCGCACGACGCTCGTCGCACCGGTCCAGATCGACGGTATCGACGAGTTCTTCGCCTTCATCCGCACGCTCATCGATGGATATGAAACCGCCGTTCCCCCATGTCACACCGGAGGGGATTCACCGGGTGGGCCTGGAACCCGAGTTATCGGTGGCTGTCGCGATGGGCGGCAA
>CAIOYU010000560.1 GCA_903862565.1 uncultured Actinomycetes bacterium
GGTGATCCCGACCGCTGCGGAGCGGCGACCGTCGGTGCGGCGCCAACCGTGAGGGCCGTAGGAAGCGCGAATTCGGTTGGTAGACGGCCTGATAGATACTCTCATGGCACAGCCACATCGATGGATCCTCGTCGAACCGCAATCGAAGATGGTGGCTGATCTCTGCGGGCTCCACCGCTGACCAAGTAGTTCGGTGACTACACCGCTGAGGTGAGCGTTGTTGTCGACCCGGCGTCGGTGGTGGGATATCTTCGGTCACGGGCTGCAGGTATTCAGTAGCGACGCAGGGTTGGTTGGTGGTGGGTTCGGAGTCCGAGGTGCTCTCAAAGGCATCCTCATGGCCGAGTTTGTTAACTGGGCGACGGCCACCACCTCTGCCAATATGGATACGGTGGTCCAGTTCAGGGCCGGAACGGCGGCGTTGCTGCTCAAGTCCTTCTACTTTGAGCCCGCAACTCTCAGGACGATCCTGGCCCCGGTCTATCAGCGCATCGAGCAAGCCCGGGTGGGACTGACCCAGTACTTACGGCTGAGTTCATACCGTCGGCCGTCATGGGTACCGTCTCGGTCGTGGAATCGGTGGGGGCACAGTCGGCAGACTTCCGCAGCATCGCGCAGCCCGGGCGGCGGCCGCCTATTCTGCGTGGTGTGGCCGATGCGTCCCTCACCGCACTGGCCGGGCAGCAGTTCGTGGCCCTGACGACCTTCAAGCGCAACGGGGAGGGTGTCGTCACCCCGATGTGGATCGGCCGCGATGGCGATGCGCTGTTCGTCTGGACCCCCGCCGACGCCTGGAAAGTCAAACGGGTGGCCCACGATCCCCGGGTGCTGCTGGCACCCAGCGGCCGCTTCGGCAAGGTGCGTGATGGCGTCACCCCGGTTGCGGGCACCGCCGAGGTCATCACCGAGCCCGCCACCGTGGAACGGCTGCGCCGTGTCATCCAGCGCAAGTACGGCCTGGGCTACTGGGTCATCACCACGATCGAGGCGATCGCCGCGCGGGGACGCAAACCCCGGGTCATCCTCTCGATCTCCCTATCGGACTAGCCTCAGCACCTGGGGCGATCGCTAATCCCGTCCGCGGGGTGGCGGGAGTGATTAGGCGCGCTGGGCTGCGAAAGCATCCTCGGCGGCGTATTCGGCTATGCCCAAGTCGATTTCGCTACGGAGCCGCTCGAAGACAGTCCGCGCGACCGGGCCCCGCAGGGCGGTGAGCACGATGAGGGTCTCGGTGAGCGTTGCCGCCCCGATGACGGGACTGCGGGCGCCCGCGAGGACTGCGGCGACCAACACCCCATAAGTTCAAATCGTCACTGTCGCGGAATAGGTGGATCGTTCGCACGCGGTGGACGTGGCCTATAGGTCCAGGACCAACGTCAGAGCTTCGTCGACCCGCTGCATCTCCTCAATCGTCAAAAACCCGACCGGTTCGGTGAGGCGGCGCAGATCGACGGTATCGAGCTGATCGCACATGACGAGCGTCTGCTGATCCTCGATGGTCACCGGTGGCCGGAAGCTGGTCTGACGAGCGCTCGTGCTGGTGAAGGCGATGATCCATGTGCTCAGACCAAGCCAGTCCGGCTGTAGGACGACGGCGAACCGACGACCCTGTTGCTCGTGGCCCCTGCCTCGCGCCGGCAGCCGATAGACCTCACCTTTCATGCAACGCAGCCCTATCCAGCTGAATCGCCCGGATCTCTTCCAGATCGGCAGGGTCGTCTTTGATCGCACGCGCCTCTGCCGCAGCGACCTGCCGGCGTTCATCACGGCGCATCGCTGCAAGGGCAGCCAAAATAACCTGATCGGCGCTTTGGCGCCGTACGGCGCCAATCTCCATGAGCAGGTCACGAGTGCTGGTTTGAACCTTGACGGTGGTCGTGTCAGCCATACCAGAAAGTATACTGGAAGTATACCGGAAAGTGGAATGGCCCCGGTCAATCGGGTTTGAGGTAGCCGTGGCCGGATGGCGTGCGAATCAGGGCAGCAGGACCGCCAGGCCGATGCTCCCCGTCACCTTCGTCGGTGCCATGCTGAAAGCATGACTGAGATGTGGCTGAGCTCAGGGCTGGTGGTTTCGGTGCGGCTGAGCTTAAGGATGCGAAGTTCGGTGCGGCTGATCTATATTCCGCCGGATTCAGCGTGGCCGAGCTCAAGGCTGGCGGGTTCAGTGACGCCGACCTTTCGGCTGCCGGCAATGTGCTGAGCTCGGCCGACACCATCGTGCCGAGTTCGGTGAACTTCCCGGCCGCTGAAAGCGCGGCTAACGTGCTCGACGGCAAGAGCTCTACGAAGTACTTGAACTTCGACAAGCTCAACACCGGCTTCACCGTGACCCCGAAGGCGGGTTCCACGGTCATCACCGGCATCTCCATCACGACCGCGAACGACGAACCTGAGCGCGATCCGGCCACCTGGCAGGTGCTCGGTTCCAACGACGGCACGACCTTCGGGGCCATCGCCTCGGGTTCCTTCAACTCCAACCCGAGCCGGTTCTGCACCGAGACGATCGCGTTCTCCAACACCAAGGCCTACACCACCTACAAGGTGGTCTTCCCGACCATCGTCGACGCCTCCAAAGCCAACTCCATGCAGGTCGCCGATGTGGCCCTGCACGGCCATCAGGGCGGCGGCATCGGCTCGGGTGGCGGCACGGGGCCAAGTTTGGTGCGCCTGAGTTGAGGGACGGTGGCTTTGGCGCGGCTGACTTGAAGGATGCCGGATACACCCTCAGTGATCCACGTCAACCCCGGGTTCACCGCGATGCCCGGTGCCGACGTTCGCGACGAACCCGACGGACGGCATTCCCTGCCCGCCTGGCTGTTGACCGCGCATCTGGCCTGATCGCTACACGGGAGGGTAGAGCTGTGGCATCAC
>CAIOYU010000561.1 GCA_903862565.1 uncultured Actinomycetes bacterium
CGGCAAGCTGTGCTCGCAATACCTCGGCCCGGCGCTGCGGCTGCTCAATTTCAACTACCTCCCGATGCCGTTCAACGCCTATCTGGGTAAATCGCCGAGCCCGTGGAATCTGATCTACTCCGAGCCGCAGTTGGCGCCGGGCGGGGGCGGCACTGGGCCGACCCAGGAATTGCCGCCGGCGGTTTCGGCCTACACCGGGCTCAACGGGGACGTCCCGCCGCCCGCGGGCTGGGGCGACCCGCCGGGCGATCAGCGTGGGGCGTACGCGCCCGACGGTCTGCCCGCCGACCCGCAGCCCGCGCTGTTCCCCGGGGCTCCCGTTCCCACCGGCGTTCCGCACGGTCCCGTTGCGGCGGGGCCGACGACCGTTGAGGGCCTGCTCATGCCGGCGGAGGCCCAGCCATGATCCCCGAGGTGATCCGCCGACTCGTGCCAGCGCTTCTCGTGGCCGTGACCGTCTCCGGCTGTTCCTTCGGCGGGCTGAACTCCCTGCCATTGCCCGGTGCCGTCGGCCGCGGTGCCGACGCCAGTCGTTACCACATCGAGTTGGCCAATGTCAGCACGCTGGAACCGAATTCGCCGGTGCTGGTACGCGACGTCGTGGTCGGCAGCGTCGAGTCCATGAAGGTACGGGACTGGCACGCCGACGTCGAGATCTCGGTAAAGCCCGGCGTGACCATTCCGGCGAACGCGGTGGCAGCCGTCGGTCAGACCAGCCTGCTGGGGTCGATGCACCTGGCACTCAACCCGCCACTGGGTCAGCCACCGCAGGGCAGGCTGGCGCCCGGTGCGACATTGGGCCTGAGTAAAACCTCCACCTATCCCAGCACCGAACAAACACTCTCGGCGCTCTCGGTGGTGATCAACGGCGGCGGAGTGGGCCAGTTGGGCGACATCATCACCGAACTGAATTCGGCGTTCAACGGCCGCGAAGGTCAGATCCGCGACCTGCTGACCCGTCTGAACGACTTCGTCGGAATCCTTGCCGCCCAACGCGACAGCATCAACGCCTCGGTGGACTCGCTGAACCGACTGGCCGGTACCTTCGCCGGGCAACGCGACGTGCTCACCAGAGCGCTCGATCGGATACCGCCCGCACTGGACGTGCTCATCGCCGAAAGGCCAAAGCTGACAACGGCATTACGCAAGCTCGGGGACTTCAGCACACTGGCCACCGGACTGGTCAACGACACCCGGACCGACCTCGTCCGCGACCTGCGCAATTTGGAACCCACGTTGCGTGCTCTGGCCGACGTCGGCCCGCAACTGAACACCGCGCTGTCCTACTTCACGGCCTTCCCCTACGGCCAGTCCACCATCGACCGGGCCATCCGGGGCGACTACCTCAACCAGTACATCATCTTCGACCTCACCGTGCCGCGGCTGAAGAAGACCCTCTTCCTGGGCACCCGGTGGGGGCAGGAGGGCGCGAAACTCGTTCCCGCCCCCGGCGATCCGTGGTATGCCACCTACACCTACGATCCCCTGAACGCGCCGTTCAGTGCCGCGCCGTCCGGGGTCGCGCCCGTCCCGCCACTGGTTGACCCGCCGCCGTCGCCAACGTCTGCGCAGCCGCCGCCGACTGGGGGTGGTAACTGATGATGACGCGATTCATCCGGATCCAGCTGATGATCTTCGCCATCGCCTCCGTCGTCGGGATCGCCGCGATGCTGATGGTCTACATGCAGGTGCCGACCATGCTGGGCATCGGCCGGATTGCAGTCACACTGGAGTTGCCCCGCACCGCAGGCCTGTACCGGTTCGCCAACGTCACCTATCGCGGCGTGCAGATCGGCAAGGTCACCGACGTGCACGCCACGCGATCGGGAGCCGAAGCGACGCTGTCGCTGGCGAGTTCGCCGCGGATTCCGGCCGACCTGCAGGCCAGCGTCCGCAGCGTCTCGGCGGTGGGGGAGCAGTACGTCGACCTCCAACCCCGCACCGACCGCGGTCCGTACCTGCGTGACGGCGCGGTGATCGCGATCAAGGATGCGGCTGTTCCGCAGCAGGTCGGGCCGATGCTCGACCAGGTCAGCGCGCTGCTGCGCACCATTCCGAAGGACAAGCTGTCCGGGCTTCTCGACGAATCGTTTAAGGGGCTCAACGGTTCCGGTGACGACCTGGGGGCGCTGCTGGACTCCGGTGCGACGCTGTCCCGGGATTTCAAGTCCGTCGCCGAACAGGTCCGCGCACTGGTCGACGACAGCCGACCACTGCTCGACGGACAGTTGGCCTCCGCCGATGCGCTGCGAACCTGGGCCCGCAGCCTCGCCGACGTCACCGGAACGGTCAGCGCCGACGATGCGGCGGTGCGCGCGGTGTTGCAGAACGGGCCCGGTGCGCTCGACGAAACGACCCAGCTCCTGGAACAGGTCAAGCCGACCCTTCCGGTGCTGCTGGCCAACCTCACCACCGTCAGCCGGATCGCCGTCACCTACCACGCGTCGCTGGAGCAGTTGCTCGTCCTGCTGCCGCCCTACATCGGTTCGATTCAGGCCGTTGGACTTCCGACGAACAACCCGGCCGGGTTCACCCAGGGCGACTTCACCTTGACCATCGGAGACCCGCCGGCCTGCACGGTCGGGTTCCTGCCGCCGTCGTCATGGCGTTCGCCGTCGGACCTCTCCGACGTCGACACTCCCGACGGGCTGTACTGCAAGCTGCCCCAGGATTCCCCGATCGCGGTGCGCGGCGCCCGCAATTACCCTTGCATGGGCCAACCCGGCAAGCGCGCGCCGACCGTGGAGATCTGCGAGAGCGACAAGCCCTATGAGCCGCTGGCCATGCGCCAGCATGCCCTGGGCCCGTACCCGTTCGACCCGAACCTTCTTGCCCAGGGCATCCCGCCGGACGACCGGGTCACCTTCGGCGACCACATCTTCGGGCCGATCGAGGGGACACCCGGGCCGGCCGGGCCGCCCCCCGCGGGTGGTCCCGTCATCGGGCCTGCGGCGGGTGCACTGCCCTCCGGTCCGCCACCGCCGGCCGGTGAGCCGCCGACCGTCGCACCGAGTGGCCTGGGCCAGCCGCCAGGGCCGGGGCCTACCTCAGGGTCTTCGGGAGCGATCGGCCCGGGGCCTTCGGTGGCGATCGCCACGTATGACCCTGCGACCGGGCAGTTCGCCACCCCTGACGGCAGCGTCGCCCGGCAGACCGACGTCGTGGCACCATCCGGAGAACGGTCCTGGACCGACCTGGTTCCCACCGGCTGACAGTTTCCGCCGGGTCTTAACCCTTCGACGGGTCCGCACCCTCCATCGATTGAGGAGCCTTGCAGACAATGTGCGAGTAGACCTCTGCGTGGGGCCTCATTGAACAGGCGGGTCGCAACCGGCTGACTCAGCTCAGCTTCACCAGCTTGAACGGCATGGCGATGAACAGCGACAGGCTGCGACCGCAGGCCCCGCTGGGACCGGTGGTGGAGTCCTCGCCGACCAGGGTGTTGGACGTGGGATCCGTCGACCCCCCGTCGGGCGTCATCCGCTTGAACCGGAACACCTGGTATCCCGGGGCGGACGAGCCGTCGGGACAGGGCATCCAGTTGTCCACCACGTGTTTGACGTACCACTCGCCGCTGGTCTGGTAGATCGGCGCGGTCCAGCCCTGATCGCTGCTGACCGAGCCCGTGCACTCGGTGGGATAGGAGCATTGCGAGGTGACGGTCCAGATGGCGCGCACGCTGCGTTCGTCGTGGAAGACGTCGTTGGTTCGGGCCCACTCGCCGTTGGAGGTGGCGGTGAAGGTTCCGTTGAGGGCCCACTCACCGGAGGCCTGGGCCGGTGGCGTTGGCGTGAGGGCAGCCAACAACGCCGCCACCAGTGCGCCGCTCAGAATTGCCCGCATGCGGAGATTATTGCCGGGATCGGGCGCCGGCGGACCATATGTTCGGCAGCTGAGACAACAACTGTCGCAGCGGCCACAACGGTCACTGTGCTGCTAGCATTTCGCAGGGGTTTTGCCGGACGGTGAAGGGATGCCGATGGCGCAACTGTCGGACGACGACACGCTGAGCGAGGCCGCGCCCGTCAAACGCTTCCAGGCTCCGCTCGGGCGACTCCAGCACAGCGTCCTGTCGCGCCTGAGCATTCAGTCGAAGCTGATCCTGATGCTGGTGCTGTGCTCGTTCCTCGCGGCGGCGGTCGTCGGTGGGATCGCCTACGTGAGCGGGCGGAACTCTCTCCGGGAGGCTGCGTTCAGCCGGCTGACCGAGATCCGCGAGTCGATGAAGCAGTCGATGGACAGTCAACTCAACGAACTGAAAAACACTCTGGTCACCTACACGCACGGTTCGATGACCCAGGCGGCGCTGAAGGAGTTCACCGCCGGCTTCGACCAACTTTCCGGTGCACCGATCACGCCCGACATGACGAAATCGATCGACTCCTACTACGACCTCTTCGCCAGAGAGACCGAGAAGAGCAGTGGGACCCGACTGGATGTCGGCGCACTCCTGCCGACCTCAAACGCTCAGCGCTACCTGCAGGCGTACTACACCGCGAAGCTTCCGACCGACGATGTCGCGCTCGCCATGGACGACGAGCATGACGGCAGTGCCTGGTCGGCCGCCAACGCCAAGTACCACGGCTTCTATCGAGAGGTCGTCAGCCGGTTCGGTTTCGAGGACGCCCTGCTGATCGACGCCCGCGGCAACGTGGTGTACAGCGCCTACAAGAGCCCCGACCTCGGTACCAACATCCTTAACGGTCCCTACAACGGCTCCTTCCTTCGAGGGGCCTTCCTGGAGGCGATGTCGAGCAACAAGGCCGATCGGGCGGTGTTCACCGACTTCGAGTTCTACCAACCGGCCGAGATGGCCCCCACCGCCTGGATGGTTGCTCCTGTACCAGCCACCGGTAAGCCCGAAGGTGTTCTGGCCCTGCAGTTCCCGATCACCAAGGTCAACAAGTTGCTGACCTTCGACAAGAACTGGGCCGAAGCGGGCATGGGCGAAACCGGTGAGACCATCCTCGCCGGTAACGACTACCTGATGCGGTCGGATTCGCGGATGTTCCTGGAAGACCCGGAGAGCTACCGGCGCAAGGTGATCGACAACGGAACCCCGCCCGACATTCCAGACCTCGCGATCCGTCAGGGCGGGACCACCTTGATCCAGCCGGTCTCTGAACCCCCGCACAGGGAGGCCCAGAAGGGCCGGAGCGGCACCATGATCACCAAGGACTATCTCGGAAACGAGTCTCTGCAGGCCTACGCCCCGGCCGGAGCGTCGGCGGGCCTGCACTGGTCGATCGTCGCCAAGATCGACACCAAGGAAGCGTTCGCGCGGGAAACCACCTTCACCCGGATCGTGGTGCTGGCCACCACAGGCATCATCCTCGCTGCATGCCTGCTCGCGGCCACCCTGGCCCAAGTCTTCCTCCGGCCGATCCGCCGGTTGGAAGCCGGCGTCCAGCGAATCGCGTCAGGCGACTTCGATGTGGAGATCCCGGTCGAGACCCGCGACGAGATCGGCGATCTGACCGGAATGTTCAACGAGATGAGCCGAAGCCTTTCGGTCAAGGAGGAGTTGGTCACCGAACAGCGCGGGCAGATCCGGCACCTGCTGCGTTCGCTGATGCCGGCCACGATCGCCGACAAGTTCGGCGGTGGCGAGGAGATCACCGCCCGCGATCACCCGAATGTGTCCGTGGTATACGCCGACATCACCGGACTGGATCGCATCCAGGTCGAACTCGAGTCCGGGGAGTCCCTCAGCATCGTCAACGAGCTTTACCGCCA
>CAIOYU010000562.1 GCA_903862565.1 uncultured Actinomycetes bacterium
CATGGCCCGCGGCGTGCTGGGAGTGCAGGGTAGCCATGTATTGACGCTCGGAACTGAACGCGATTGTCGCGACGCGTGGATAGTCCTCGCGCACCCGTTCGGCGGTGAGACCAGCCTTGGCGGCCACGACGAGCATCGCGGCCTCGGTCGGGTCGCCGGCGATGATCCACTGCCCGTCGTGGTGGGTCAGGGCGGCATCGTTGCAGCCTGCGCCGGCTAGCAATGTCCACCGCAGAGCGGTGTTGGTGTCGACCGACGCGGCCACCCCGCCATCACTTGTCAGCTCACCCTGGGGGGCATACCCGTTCCCGGTGACACGGACCGAGAGGGCTGGGGTCCAAATCTCGCGCACCGTCATCTGATTCTCGGTCAGGGTGCCGGTCTTGTCGGCACAGATCACCGTCGTACTGCCTAGTGTCTCCACGGCGGGAAGTCGTCGAATGACGGCCCGCCGCTTGGCCATCCGCGCGACACCGATGGCGAGTGTGATCGTCACCGCAGCGGGTAGTCCTTCGGGTATGGCGCCGACGGCCAACGCGACCGCAGCAGTGAACGTGTCCACAGCGTCCTGACGTCGCAGCAGCCCCGCCGCGAAGGTGACCGCGGCGAGCGCCAAGATCGCGACGGTCAGGGTCTTGCTGAACCGGGCCAGCTTGACGGTGAGCGGCGTGGCCAGGATCGCCGCCGCACCGACCAGTCGGTGGATCTGACCGATCTCGGTCTCGGCTCCGGTCGCGACGACGACACCGGTGCCGCTGCCGACGGTGACCAGAGTGCCCGAATACGCCATGTTTCGCCGGTCGGCAACCGGCGTCGCTTCGGCAAGGATCACTTCGTCCTTGGCAACCGGCAACGATTCACCGGTCAGTGCGGACTCGTCGATCCGCAATTCGGCCTGCCGTAGCACTCGGATGTCGGCGGGGACCTTGTCGCCCGCCTCCACCACAACGAGGTCGCCGGGAACCAACTCGTCGGAAGTGATTCGGCGTTCGTGTCCGTCGCGAATCACTTTGGCCTCGGTGTGCACCATGGCGCGCAGGCTCTGAAGTGCAGCCTCGGCTTTGGATTCCTGGACGAACCCGACGAGGGCGTTGATGACGACGACGCCGAGGATGACCGCCGAGTCGACGAATTCCTGCAGGGCCGCGGTGACGGCACCGGCGGCCAGCAGGACATAGATCAGCGGGTGGTGGAACTGGCGCAAGATCCTGACCAGTAGTCCCGCGCCGCGCTCCGCCGGAAGGGCGTTGGGCCCGAACCGATCAAGCCGCGCCTGTGCCTGCCCTTCGGTCAAGCCTCTGTGCGGATCGGTCTCCAGTAGCAGGACCACTTCGTGCGCGGGCAGGGTGTGGTGGGAGTTCCCGACGATCGGCGCGACCGCGTCCACGGTTCAACGCCTACGGCTTTGAATCCGCCCGACGACACCCACCGTGACAGCGATGTACATACCTCCAGAATGCCTGAGCGCCCGGGTGGGGGAAAGAGCCCATGGTCCCCGCCCGCCGCAGTATCCTGGCCTAGCATCGCGAGGTGCCTCGTGGAGCGGACAGAGTGCAGCCCGGCCGGGTCATCGCTGGCTCTTTCTTGCTTGCCATCGTGGTGTGCCGGACGGTCATCCTCATCACCGGCCGGGTCAGGGACGTCGACCGGGTGGTCACCCTCCCGTAGCGGTCCATGGACACCGCCCGGGTCACCGATCGTGGGCGCGTCACGGCCGTAGTTTCGGCAGGCTTGCTGTCGGAGAAAGACTAGGGTTCATCCCGTGCGTGCCGAACATATCGCCGAGGAATTTCCGGTGGTCCGCGCTGACTCCGACGCGATTGAGGCCGTCCGGTTGATCGCCCAGCATCGGTTGCCCGGGCTCGTGATCACCGACCCCGAGGGTAGGCCCCTGCAGATCCTGCCCGCATCCCAGGTCGTCCGACTTCTCGTGCCCGCTTACGTCCAGGATGACCCGGCATTGGCCGGCGTGGTCAGCGAACTCACCGCCGACCGCATCTGCGAAAAGCTAACCGGAAAGTCCGTGGCGGAGGTGTTGCCGAAACCACCGAGGCAAATGGCATCGGTCAACGCCGACGACACCATGCTTGAGGTGGCCGCGGTGATGGCCCGGGAACATTCTCCTCTGGCGGCGGTCGTCGCCGAAGGGCGGCTCCTCGGCGTGATCACCGCCTCCCGATTACTTGAAGTCGCGCTGGGCAACCAGTGAGCGTCATCGACGTGGAGTGACCGTGG
>CAIOYU010000563.1 GCA_903862565.1 uncultured Actinomycetes bacterium
ATGGTGTCCGGCCAGAACGGCCGGAATCAGACTGAGCCGTAGACTCCAAAGTCGCAATATCAGACTCGCCTCAATGGTGTCCGGCCAGAACGGCCGGAATCAGATGCCGGTAAGTGGTGCTGCAAAGCCGGCTGCGGCACGCCTCAATGGTGTCCGGCCAGAACGGCCGGAATCAGGACACCGTCAGACAACCAGCACTCAAAGTCATGACGCCTCAATGGTGTCCGGCAAGAACGGCCGGAATCAGCTTTCCTGCCGAACAACTCTTCGACTGCTGATCCTTCGCCTCAATGGTGTCCGGCCAGAACGGCCGGAATCAGGCGGGTCTTCGTCCATCGTTTAACGTCCCGGTGCGAATAGGCCCAGCCCGAAGTGGCTCAATCTTCCTAGCGCGAGCGGACCTGTGACAGGTTCGTTGAAACGCAGGGCGATGAATTGGGCGGGTAGGTGCGCCTGACCCTGCCGCTTGTCGGTGCGAAGGCGTGCACTGGGCCGGTGTCTGACGAACGATGTCCATGGCCCATCGACAAGATCGATTGCGGTGGCGGGGTCGTAACCACGTAAGCCCAACTCGCGCTGAATCTCCGCAGCCACGAATCCCGCCCACGCGTCGCGACCCTTTTTGGGAAAGCGCGACGGGGTGAACGGTGTGACGGTGTTCCACACGGTGGCCGGCCCGACCTGCTCCGGGCCGATTTTTTCCATTGCGCCGATGCCAGAAACTCGAACTTGGATGCGGTGTTTATAGTCGTACAGCGCCCGGACCGCGCACAGGGCGTCTTGTTCTTTCTCGTCGAGGCCGCCGGGAATCCACACCACAAAACCAGTGAGGCGGCGCTCTCTGATCAGCGGTAGGTAGTGGGCATGTTTCCCGCCTTGCATGGGTGCGCCGTCGGATGTCTTTCCGCCCAGCATGGTCCCCTCGGGGTGTTCGCCGAGTTGTTTGATGGCCGCCTGCCGCAACAGGTCGGTGTAGATGGCGGTGTCGGTGTCGGGCGGTAGCGCGGCGTGAAGTACGTCGAATCGCACAGCGGTGACAATCCGTGTGGGCCTGGGTTGGCGGCGTCTCAGGAGGGTGTCGGCGCGATGCTCGAGGCCATAGGCCACCAGTCGGGACCCGCTAGGGAACTTCAGGCCGCTGCGGCGAACATCGGCGGGCTTCGCTAGCAGCGTGTCGATCACCAGCGGCATCTGCGGTGCGAGCACTGATGTCGTCTCGGTGTAGTGCTCGATATGTTCGGCGACATCAAGTGGTTTCCACACCGCGTGACCCGTTGGTGCCCAGTTGTTGTCGAGGGTGCCGACACAGATGCTGTCAGCGCGCCCGAAGTAGGGAATTGACTCGGCGATGCGGGCCAGGGCGTCACGGTGCGCGGACGAGAGATCAGCCGGCCATTGCACCGCGAGTTGATCGTCGGGTCCGAACACGGCGAAGGCGTCTAGGGTGCGGTCCGTCCCATCGTTGGCGTCGGGATACCAATGCCTGCTGTGGGCGATGCTGTGGGCGGGTATATAGAACGTGGGTGGGGCGGCAAGTTCGGCTAGCAGTGAGTCCACGATGTCGGCGGGCAGGTCGGGGCAGCGTGTCTTCCACACCGCATAGAGGGTTCGCAGTAGTCGCCAGGGTGAGGGTGGAATTTCGACGTCACCCTCGTTGACGTGCCGGTCCCACGGTGTGGCGTGGTAGCGCCCTAGGGGGAAGGTCAGTGACAGAGTGGTGGGCACCTCTAGCCCTTCTTCCCCGACCATTCGACGGTGATGGCCTTCCCGTCGCCGAAAGCGCCGCCCGATTTCGCGATGAGTCGCTTCAGCGTGTCGGTGAGTTCATCGGTTGTCGGCAATTCGGGTCCCCGCCGTGCGGTAATGGGCGAAACCATGTCGAGGTCACACGCCGTACGGAGCCGGAGGCCGCCATCAAGCAGATGCCGAATTTCCCACAGCGCCAACGTTTCCAACGTCTCAGTGGCCGCTGCTGGTAGGCCGTAGGAACGCAGGAGTTCGACGTCGATGACGAAGGAGGCGAGGATGCGTTGCGCTGTCCATTCTGTGCGGGAGAACGGCACCGAGCCGTAGCCTTCGGCGGTGCCCCCTTCGCCTTCCTGGCCAAGGTTGTGTCGAACCTGGTCGGATTTACGCCCACCGCTGACCGCACGCTGAACCCCATGGGCCTCGATCACCCCGCTGATTGCCCTGGTGATCCGGGGCTGC
>CAIOYU010000564.1 GCA_903862565.1 uncultured Actinomycetes bacterium
CTCCTCTTACGACGTGAAGTTCACCGACACAAACAAGCCCAACGGACAGATCTGGGCCGGTGTCGTCGGCACGGCGAATGCCAACCGCAACCAGCCCAGCAACCGGTGGTTCGTGGTCTGGCTGGGTACAGGAAAAGATCCGATCGACGGGGCCGCGGCCAAGGCTCTAGCCCAGTCGATCCGCCCGTACACCGCACCTGCAGCGCCTGCCGCACCCGCGCCCGATCCCAACGCACCTGCTGCACCGCCGCCCCCGGGTAACCGGGTCGGCGTGCCCATCCCGGTCGAGACCCCGGTTCCGGAGATGATGCCGGGCGGGTAACCCCGCACGGATGCACCATGGGCACGACGATGCGCGCGTGGCGGGTGCGTCGGCCCGGCCCGGTCCGCACCCGGCCACTCGAGTTGGTCACCGACGCCGTGGCGCCACAACCCGGTCCCGGTGAACTGCTGGTGGCGGTACGGGCGTGCGGAGTGTGCCGCACCGATCTTCACGTCACCGAGGGCGACCTGCCGGTACACCGCACGGGGGTGACTCCGGGCCACGAGGTGGTGGGCGACGTCGTCGCCCTGGGCGAGGGCGACACCGCTGGATTCGCCGTCGGTGACCGGGTGGGCGTCGCCTGGCTGCGGCACACCTGCGGCCAGTGCCGGTACTGTCGCCGCGGCGACGAGAACCTGTGCCCGGACTCCCGCTACACCGGCTGGGACGCCGACGGCGGTTACGCCGATTTCACCACTGTCCCGGCTGATTTCGCGCACCGACTACCGGAGGGATACTCCGACGCCGAACTCGCGCCGCTGTTGTGCGCCGGGATCATCGGCTACCGGTCGCTGCTGCGGGCAGATCTCCCGCCCGGCGGACGTCTGGGCCTCTACGGATTCGGCGGCAGCGCCCACATCACCGCCCAGGTCGCCCTGGCGCAGGGGGCCGAGGTGCACGTCATGACCCGCGGCGATCAGGCACGTGAATTGGCGTTGGACCTGGGTGCGGCCTCCGCGCAGGGGGCCGACGACCCACCGCCGGTGAAACTGGACGCCGCGATCCTGTTCGCACCCGTCGGAGACCTGGTGCTTCCCGCCCTCGAGGCGCTGGACCGCGGCGGAACCCTGGCCATCGCCGGCATCCACCTCAGCGATATCCCGGTGCTGAATTACCAGCGACACCTGTTCGAAGAGCGCCAGATCCGGTCGGTCACGTCCAACACCCGGGCCGACGCTCGGGCGTTCCTGGAGTTCGCCGGCCACCACCACATCGAGGTGACGGCGCCGCAGTATCGCCTGAGCGAAGCAGACCGCGCGCTGACCGACCTGGCAGAGGGCCGGATCGCCGGTGCTGCGGTGCTACTGCCCTGAGCAGACCGGCAGTTCTCAGGTGGAGAGGTGCCAGACCAGCGCGGCAGCCAGCGCACCCATGCCGTTGAGCGACCAGTGCAGCGCGATCGGCGCGATCAGGCTGCCGCTGCGCCGCCGCAACCAGGTGAATACGAACCCGGCGGCCGCAGTGGCGATGACGGCCCCGACGATGCCGGCGACCATGCCGAACACGCCGCCGCCGAGGATTCGGGTGAACCCGACATTGCCGCTGGTCAGTCCCAACGAACTGGCGATATGCCAGAAGCCGAACAGCAGCGAGCCGGCTGCCGCGACCCCGCGGAAGCCCCAGGCGCGGTCGAGTGCGCCGTGCAGGACGCCGCGGAAGGCCAGTTCCTCGGGGATCACGGTCTGCAACGGGATGATGACCATCGAGGCCAGCACCGCGCCGGAGAGTGTGGCGTAGCGGTCGTTGAGGAACATGGGCCGGGTCCAGGGCAGCAGCGCACCCACCACGATCACGGTGAGCACCAGACCGACGGCCGCAAGGGCGTAGCGCGAGCCGGATCTCCAGTGCTCGCGACCCAGCCCCAGTTCGGACCAGCCCAGGCCCCGGGCCCGCACCAGCGCCAGCAGGGCCACCGCCGCCACGGGCACGGTCGCGATGCCGGCCCACGGTGTGGTGAAGTGCGCGATCAGGTTGGTGATCGCGAGCACCACGACGACCACGCCGATGTCGACGTAGACCCGGAAGTGGTGAAGCGCCGCCAACTGGGCCACCGCGGGGTGGACCGATCCGGGATGGCCTTCGCCGGGATGGCCGAAGGCGGGGACAGTGGTGGCGAGAACCGCGCTGTGATCGGACATTTGCTACCAATGGTACCCGCGGTACCGCGACCTGGACCTGTCGCAAACATCACCCCCATGCAGGAAATAGCCAGGTCCAGCGGCTGAATCGGCACCAAGGCCGCGCTGAGCGACGCTCCCGACCGCCGCCGGGGGCGACCGGGATAAGCTCGCCCCCGGCGACGGAAGGCGGCGGGGTTGGGCGAGAACGAGCCACTCTTGGCGTCCCTGCGTGTGCTCGACCTCTGCGATGGTGAGGCCGACACCGTCACCCGCCTGCTCGCCGATCTGGGCGCCGACGTGCTCAAGGTCGAAACGCCGGAGGGCGGTGGCGGACGCGCCGCGGAACCCACCCTGAGCGGGACGAGCATCCCATTCGC
>CAIOYU010000565.1 GCA_903862565.1 uncultured Actinomycetes bacterium
CAGCCGCAAGGACCACGTCGAAGTCTGGCTGGCCGACGGCGAGGTGGTCCGCGGGAAGTGGGCCGTCGTCGCGACCGGCGGCATGTACATCGATGAACACCTGGCCGGGATCCTGACCCCGCGCTACAGCTACCTCGCGGCGGTTCCGCCCGCGAACCGGAGGGGGCCGCCGGGATGGCCGCACCCGACTCGGCCAACTTCTTCACTTTCGGCTTCAGCCATGACTGGTGCGTCGACGAGAACTTCGTGCGGATCAGCGGCGAGGACCACTTCAGCGGACTCAAGAGCCCACGGTCGCAGGAACGCTGCGGCCGGTTGGCGAAGTGGGCGTGGGAGAAGTACCCGTATCTGGAGTCCAGCGCAGATTATCCGGCCCGGTACGGAATCTACTCGGAGACAGCCGATTTCATGCCGCTTGTGGGCACTCCCTCGGACTCCAGCCGGGTGTGTTACCTGGTCGGCTGCAATGCCTGGGGCCAGGCCTCGCTGTCCGCGGCCGCCGCGATGGCACCGGCGTTGCTCGGGTACCGGGAGTTCTCGCCACAGGAGCAGGCGACGGCCCGGTTGTTCTCCATCCGGCGCTTCACCGGTCGGGCGGTGGCCGATTCCGCGCGGACCGCGGCCGGTTACTGATCCACCGAGTCAGAAGCCGGACTCACAGCACCGACAGGGGGACCTCATCGGCGGGCATCGCGGCGGCGACCGGCCCGCGGGTGAGGTTGCCCCAGGCGTTCACCGACCACCGTCCGTCGGCGGGCTTGATCACCTGGAAGACATCGCTGACCTGGCATTTGTCCCAGTTGGTGACGGTCACACTCGAGGACTTGCCGCCCGCGCCGGTCACCGAGAAGACGGCGGTGTTGTTCGACGTGCCCGCCCCGGTGGTCGTGTACCTGGCACGAAGACGTCGTTGCCGTTCTTGCCGTCGCCACTGGCGTTGACGCAATAGTCGTTGCGGCCGTCACTGCCCTTGCCGGCGCTGGTCGGCGAGAGTTGCGGGGTGGTTCCGCGCCGATTGTCCGCGCCAGCAGTGCCAGCGACGCCACGGGACCTGACAGTGGCGCCAGCGCGGCGAAAGCGGCCGTCTCAGCCAGACCGAGCTTGTTCGGTTCGACCAGGATGCTCGGGGCACCGAAGGTGTAGACCGATGTGGCGGCCAGTAGTGCCGTCCTGGTGGCGGTTGACCAGCCCCCTACGGTGTCCAGGACTCGTCCGCCTTCTGCTGCGCGGCCTCACCCGCGGCGGACACCGCAGGAGAATCCCCGGTGCTATCGGCCGTGGCGGTTGCGTGCGGTCCGGCCAGTGAGAGCCCCAACGCGAAGGCCGCCGCACCGATGCGTGCGCTGTTAGTGGTCATGAGCTCCGAAACCCCGATTGCGCCGGGTTGCCAGGCCAGGCCAGCCCAGCATGGTGGCGGAACTGTAGTCCGATCCGCGGATGAGACGTTGCTGATTGACCAGATCAGCGGGGAGTGTCTACCCCTCCTGACCACAGGCTTTCAGCACCAACTCCCGCACCCGCGCCGCGTCGGCCTGACCCTTGGTCGCCTTCATGACCGCGCCGACCACCGCACCGGCAGCCTGGATCTTGCCCGCACGGATCTTGTCGGCGATGTCGGGGCTGGCGGCCAGCGCCTCGTCGACGGCGGACTGGATCAGTGTGTCGTCGCGCACCAATGCCAGGCCACGACCGGCCATCACCTGCTCGGGTTCGCCCTCCCCCGCCAGCACACCCTCGACCACCTGCCGCGCCAGCTTGTTGGACAGCTTGCCCTCGTCGACCAGTGCGACAACCGTGGCGACCTGCTTGGGCGTGATGCCCAAGGCGTCGAGTTCGACCTCAGCTTCGTTGGCTTTCTGCACCAGGAAGTTGCCCCACCACGCGCGGGCGGACTCACTGGAGGCGCCGTGCCCGACGGTCGCGGCGACCAGGTCCAGGGCGCCGTTGTTGACCAGGTCGCGCATCACCTCGTCGGAGATGCCCCAATCCTGCTGAATCCGACTGCGCGTCAACCACGGAAGCTCGGGGATGGTCCCGCGCAGACGCTCCACGAGTTCCGCGGGAGGTGCCACCGGTTCCAGGTCCGGTTCGGGGAAGTACCGGTAGTCCTCGGCAGTCTCTTTGGTGCGCCCGGGTGAGGTGTGGCCATCCTCGTGGAAGTGCCGGGTCTCCTGGTGAACCGTGCCGCCGGCGTCGAGAACCGCTGCCTGGCGGCGCATCTCGTAGCGGACGGCCACCTCGACGCTCTTGAGCGAGTTGACGTTCTTGGTCTCGGTGCGGGTGCCGAACTCGGCCTGCGGATGCGGCCGCAGGGACACGTTGGCGTCACACCGCAGTGAGCCCTGGTCCATCCGGACGTCGGAAACGTCCAAGGCGCGCAACAGATCCCGAAGTGCGGTCACGTAGGCGCGGGCGACCTGGGGCGCGTTCTCCCCCGCCCCCTCGATGGGCTTGGTGACGATCTCGATCAGCGGCACACCCGCGCGGTTGACGTCCAGCAGTGAGGTGGTGGCGCCGTGGATGCGGCCGGTGTCGCTGCCGACGTGGGTGAGCTTGCCGGTGTCCTCCTCCATGTGCGCACGCTCGATGGCCACGCGGAAGGTGGTGCCGTCCTCGAGGGGAACATCGAGGTAGCCGTTGAACGCGATCGGCTCGTCGTACTGCGAGATCTGGTAGTTCTTCGGCTGGTCGGGGTAGAAGTAGTTCTTCCGCGCGAAGCGGCACCACCCGGCGATCTCGCAATTTAGCGCCAGGCCGATACGGATGGCCGACTCGACGGCATTCCTGTTAAGCGTCGGCAGCGCGCCGGGCAGACCCAGGCACACCGGGCACACCTGGGTGTTGGGCTCGGCACCGAAGGTGGTGGCGCAACCGCAGAACATCTTGGTGGCCGTCGAGAGTTCGACGTGCACCTCCAGCCCCAGCACCGGGTCGAAGCGGCCGACGACGTCATCGTAGTCGAGCAGGTCGGCTTTTCCAGAGACACCGCTGGCGATCGTCATAAGAGGTCATCCTATCGAGGTCCGCGATAGCCTTCTTCCCGTCCCGACGCCCGACCGACAGGAATCGAAGCCATGACCGACCCGTCCGCCGACGTCGTCGACGGCGTCCCACGCAGCCGCATCGTGCTGGCGTCCATGGTGGGCACCACCGTCGAGTTCTACGACTTCTACGTCTATGCCACCGCTGCGGTGTCGGTGTTCCCGTTCCTGTTCTTCCCCAAGGGGAACCCGACGACGGCGCTGCTGGCCTCACTGGCCACCTTCGGCCTGGCGTTCGTCGCCCGGCCGGTCGGTTCGGTGCTGTTCGGCCATTTCGGCGACCGGGTCGGCCGCAAGGCCACCCTGGTGGGCTCGCTGCTGCTGATGGGCATTGCCACCTTCCTGATCGGGCTGCTGCCCACCTACCACCAGGTGGGGCTGCTGGCCCCGGCCCTGCTCGCGCTGATGCGGTTCTGCCAGGGCCTGGCACTGGGCGGGGAGTGGAGCGGCGCGGCCCTGTTGGCGGTGGAGACCGCCAAACCAGGCCGGCGGGCGTGGGCGGCCATGTGGCCGCAACTCGGTGCGCCGTTCGGCTTCCTGCTGGCCAACGGGGTGTTCCTGGGCCTGTTGATCTGGCTGGGGCACTCCAACGCCAATCCGGATCTCAACGGGCCGTTCCTGACCTGGGGCTGGCGGATCCCGTTCCTGATCAGTTCCGTGATGGTCGCGATCGGTCTGTACGTGCGGCTGAAGCTCACCGAGACACCGGTGTTCGCCAGGGCCGTCGAACGGGGCGAGCGGGTCAAAACCCCGGTGGCCCAGGTTTTCCGGAACAACTGGCGTCAGCTGATCCTGGGCACCTTCGTCATGCTGTCCACCTACACGATCTTCTACATCGTCACCACCTGGGCCTTGAGCTACGGCACCGGCAAGACCCCGCCGAACGGGACGGGCCTGGGCTTCAACTACATCGACTTCCTCAAGATGCAGATGATCGCGGTGCTGTTCTTCGCCGCGACGATCCCGATCGCCGGAGTGTTGGCCGACCGCTGGGGCCGGCGGCGCACGCTGCTGACGGTGACCGCGGCGATCATGGCCTACGGCGGCCTGTTCGGCGTGCTCCTGACACCCGGCCGCGCCACCCATGGTTCGGTGCTGGCGTTCCTGATCGTCGGTATGACGCTGAT
The DNA here is from genome assembly GCA_903862565.1 of uncultured Actinomycetes bacterium. GTDB lineage: Bacteria > Actinomycetota > Actinomycetes > Mycobacteriales > Mycobacteriaceae > Mycobacterium. The sequence goes on from CAIOYU010000565.1 coordinate 4,169, forward strand.
GGGCTTCACCTTCGGACCGATGAGTGCCGTTCTGCCCGAACTGTTCCCGACCAACGTCCGCTACACCGGCTCGGGCATCTCCTACAACTCGGCGAGCATCCTGGGTGCCGCGGTGGCACCGTTCATCGCCACCTGGCTGTCGTCGAACTACGGGGTCGGCTGGGTGGGGGTGTACCTGCTGTGCGCGGCGGCGCTGACCTTCGTCGCACTGCTGGTGATGCGCGAGACGCGCGACACCCCGTTGGACTCGATCGAGCCCGTTCCAGTCAGCCCGTAAGCGGCCTAGCCCTGGCTGCGAGCGCGTCAGCGACCGCGCTGAATTCGGCCAGGGCTGCCGTGAGATCGTCGACAATTTCCTGGGCAATGATCTCGGGCGGCACGCCGTCGTCCAGATCGGCCGACGACGGATCCTTCAACCAGGCGATGTCGAGGTTGACCTTGTCACGGGCGATGAGCTCGTCATATCCGAAGGGGCGAAAGCGCTCGGATTCGATCCGGGCAAGACGATTGTCGGGATTGAATGCCTCGACAAACGGCAGAAGATGCTCACGCAGCATGGGCCGCTGTTTGAGGGTGAAATGCGAGCCGGTTCGCAGGTCGTAAACCCATAGCTTGTCGGTCCAGGGCTTGCCGGGGCGCGCCTGCTTGCGGTCGAAGAACAACACGTTCGCCTTGACCCCGCCGGCGTAGAAGATTCCGGTGGGCATCCGGAGCAGAGTGTGGACGTCGTACTCGGCGAGGAGTCGTCGGCGAACGGTCTCCCCGGCGCGCCGCCCTCGAAGAGGGCATTGTCTGGAACGACGACCGCGGCCCGACCGTCGATCTTCAAGGCGGTGGCGATGTGCTGGACAAAGTTGAGCTGCTTGTTCGTCGTGGTGACCGAGAAATCGGGGCGACTGTAGGCGATGTCGTCACGCTCAGCGCGGCCGTCGAGGCCGACGACGGTGACCGACGATTTGCGGCCGAACGGTGGATTCGCGAGCACCATCGACACCGGATCAGCTTTGGTGGCCAAGGCGTCCCGGACCGCGATCACCGGCTCGCCGGTGGCCTGGCCGACGCCGTGCAGGTACATGTTCATGGTGCCGAGGCGCGCGGTCGCGTCGACCAGCTCGACGCCGTGCACCGTGCGCCCTTCGCTGAGTGCCCGCCGCTGTTCAGGGCTCATGGAATCGGCTCGCATCGCGGAGCACATCGCAGTAGCTCCATAGCTTGTCGACCAGGCGGCGCAGTTCAGCGTGGTTCGGCACCGACCGAGGGTGACAACAACTCGGGCACTCAAAGCCCCTTCGCCTGCAGCGCTTTCATCAGCGAGGGACGCCTACCGTAGTCATGCCGCACCTTGGCGATGTAGGCCTTGAAGTCGTCACCGCGACCGCCCTTTTCGTACAGCTTGGCCATCGTCGCCAGCCTTGCGGCGATACCCGGGTACAACTTCGTATTGGGATGCCGCAGGTCGTGCTCCAGCTGCGGCCGGTACAGATCGGCCGCCGCGATGGGGCGCGCCTTGGCGCCGTGTGTCGCGAGTTCTTGCCACGCCCCGCCGGGACCGTAACGGTCTGCGGCTTCCCAGGCGGCATCGATGCTTCCCTCGCTCAACGCAAGTTGAACCAGGACCCCGCCCGCGCCGGGACCACCGGCGATTTCACGCGCACGATCGAGCGCCCAGGCGCGTTCGGTCTCGCCGCGATCGATCCCGGCGGCGAAGTCCAGCAACGCCCGATAGGCGCCGACCGCTGGCTGCCGGATAAAGCAGTCACGCAAAACCGCGATCGCGTCCTCGACGCGGCCGACGGCCAGGTACGTCTCGGCGACGGCGGACGGGCTCAGCCAGTACTGATTGCCGCCGCCCTGACCGGATAGCCGCCCCTCCGCGACCGCACGATCGATCCAGTGGACCACCTCGTCGTCGCGTCCGGCTTTGCGAAGACGGTCGATGATCGCGCCGTACTGCGGGTGTTCTCGTTCGTTGAGCACCGCGATGGCCCGGTCAACGTCGCCGTCGTGGTCGGCCAGCTCGAGCAGCATGGCGTCGACCTCGAAACGGCTCCAGTGGTCGCGGTCGGCCTGCCGGCGGTCGAGGTCCGCGACCGCGGCCCGGTAGACCGCGAGCGCATGGTCGTCGAACACATCGGCGAAGTCCGCCAGCACCAGCGTCGGCCAGCCGGGCGAGGTCGCGCGGAAGTCCACCAGCCAGCGGGCGAGTTCGGCCGCGTCCGGTCCACCCAGCCGGCATGCCTGCGCGTACAGGTCGGCGGCCCGTTCGCACTCGCCTCCGATCGACCCTGACGAGTCGTCGGCGTGCTCGGTGATGTCACGCAGCAGGGTCAACGCGCACAACAGGGCTGGCCGTACGAGCTCGGCGTTGCCGGCGTTCAGGTGGGTCTCGAGTTCGTCGAGCAATCGGCTGGCCTCATCGGCAACCGCGTAGGACTCGTGGTAGCCAACGAATCCGTCGAAGTTCAGCGCACTTCGCACCGCAGTTTCGAAATCGGCCTTTGCGGCCCTGTCGTCGCCCGACCCGGCCGTGGCACGAACCTCCAGCATGCGACGCAGTTCGCCGTCGCGGTGGGCGATCTTCACGACAAGCTCCCGGAGCTCGTCGGCTTCCATCGCCTGCACGGTCGCCTGCCACGACGGGACCAACTGCTCAGTAAACGACATACTGGCATGGTGCCCGACCGGTCCGACAACATCCCTAGGGTGGGCGACATGAACTACCGCTCGCACCTGCGTCTGGTCCCGGAACCGGCGGCGCGCCCCGATTTGCGTCACCCCCGGCGATCCGACGTCGTCGTCTATCGGGTCAGGGTGCACATCGATGACAGCGATCCGGTGATCTGGCGACGGCTGGACCTGCGCTCGGACCTGACGCTGGACCTGCTGCACCAGGTGTTGCAGGTCGCATTCGACTGGACCGACTCGCACCTGTACCGCTTCTCACTGGGGGGCCGTGGCTTCGACCGAGGCAGCCAGCCGTTCCTCTGCCCGTACGACGTTGATGACAAAGAGTGGCCCGAGGACGACGACGGCCTGCCCGCCGCCGAGACCCGACTCGACGAAACCATCGGCTCGCCCGGCGACGTGCTGCACTACCTCTACGACTACGGCGACAACTGGGAGCTGACACTTAGCCTCGAAGCGGTTCGGCCCGCCGAAAGTGACTGTCCGGCAGCGGTTGTCGTCGACGGCGAACGCGCCGCCCCCCCGGAGGACTGCGGGCACCTGGTCGACGCTGAAAGCCTCGCCGACATACTTTCCGACCCGGCGCTGTTCGAGCCGGAGCGGATCAACAACGGATTTGGCGGCGCGTACTTCGTGTTACGCCAGTCAAGTATCGACATCCGGCTGATCGACCTGGTCCATCGACTCAAGTACACCGGGTACGGCGACGACCTGGAGCAGGCGACGCTCACGATCGCCACCGCCCGCCCACTGGAAGCGGCAACCATCGCCGAGAGCCTGCGGGCGTACCAGTGGTTTCTGGATCGCGCCGCGGACGGGGGCATTCCGTTGACGAGCGCCGGGTACCTCAAACCGCCTGATGTCGTCGAGGCTTCGAAAGTCGTTCCCGCGATGAATGATTGGATCGGCAAGCACAACCGCGAAGTCCAGTGCTATCCGCTGCTGAACTTCCGGGAAGGCCTGCAGTCGTTGGGGCTGCTGCGCAAATACAAGGGGATGCTGCTGCTCACCAAGGCCGGTACGGCAGCCCGGCGCGACCCCGGGAAGCTGCTGGAGCATCTGGCCGGGCGGCTGATTCCCAAGCCAGACAAAACGTTTGAATTGCAGGCCACGCTGCTGATGCTCGCCTTCGCGGCCGGGTCGGCCGGTTCGGTGCTGCCATTGGACAAGACCGCGGCATTGCTGGCCGACCTGGGTTGGCGCTACTCCGACGGCCGGCCCCCTTCAGACGTGGCCCTGCGCCACCTCCCGGTCTTCGATGTCCTGATGAACGTGACCGATCAGCCGATCACCCGTGCCCGCCGAAACATCGTGAGCCCGGCGGCGGCGGCGCTGGCGCGGCGGACCCTTGGCGGGGCTTGAGAACGCTGTGGCGAGCGACGACTGAAAAGCACACGTCGAAACTCGCGGCGGTGCCCCACCGCGAAACGCGACCTTGTTGACCGGGTTCGCGCTTTCGGGGCGAAGCGCCAACTCATCACCAGACCGCACCCGGCTAAGCGCATCGGCCGCCCCGTCGACATGCCGGACTCCGGAGGCGAGGAAACGATTGACAACCCAGCCGCCCTCGTCGGCGGTGAAGTCATCGACCAGGTGAAAGGTGTCCGTCGCTCGAGGTCCTCTGGTGCGGGCCAGCAGCTCCATCGCAGTGTCCAGCCCTGGCGCGTCGATCCCAATCGCACAGAGATACGCCGGATAAGACTCGCGCTTCTTGGACTTCACACGGTTGCTGAAGAACGCCGGAAGCGCTTCGGAGACAAAGGTTTTGATCGCGTCCAAAAACTCAACCAGCGGATGGAAACCGTCCGCGTGCGGCCCATCGGTGTACTCGAACACGTAACGGCCGTCCACCAATTCGGTGAGGCTGCCGATACGGACGAACTGGCGGGTGTCGGGGTTTTGCCAGATCAGGATAAGGCGGCGCTCGGAATCGAACGAAACACTGGTCATCGAGCCCCTCCCCGGAAGGCACGCGGACACCCGCCGGACGGCACCCCAAAAAGCCGCGCCGCCTGGTCCGAGGTGAGCTGTACCTTAAAACCATGTTGACACGACTTGAGGTCGATGGGTTCAAGAACCTCTTCGACGTCACCGTCGAGTTCGGTCCGTACACCTGTATCGCCGGCCCGAACGCGGTCGGCAAGTCGAATCTATTCGACGTGATCGAGTTCCTCTCCCTCATCGCGGACCACCCGTTCATGGCGGCAGCGCAGCAGATCCGCTCGGCGGCCGATCGTATCGGCGATCCTCGAACCCTTTTCCTGGTCGACGGCAACGAAACACCCCCGCCGATGAAGCTCGCGGCGGAAATGATCGTGCCCAAGACCGTCCACGACGATTTCGGCGACGACGCCGAGGCGACGAGCACCTTCCTTCGCTACGAACTCGTACTCGAATACGTCCCACCGAGCACCAGCGGACCCGTCCAAATCGGCGGCATTCGCCTGGTTCACGAAGACCTCAACTACATCACCCAGTCCCAGGCGGCTGCCCGCCTCCGCTGGCCGATGCGCGCCGGACAGTTCCGCCAGAACGTCGTACGGAATGAACGAAAGGGCACCGGCTACATTTCGACCGGGGCCGACGGCACGTTTCAGGTGCACCAGGACGGCGGCAGCCGAGGCCAGCCCCGGCGTTCCGCCGTCGCTCCCCGAACCGTTCTCTCCACCATCAACACTACGAGCGACCCGACCGCGCTCGCGGCCCGCAGGGAGATGCAGCAGTGGCGCAAACTCTCTCTAGAGCCCTCCGCAATGCGGGCTCCCGACGCCGTCACCGGATCGTCGGACATTCAATCGGACGGCTCGCACCTGGCCGCCGCCCTCTTCCGGCTGGCCCGACAGGGTCAGGAGCCCGACGTCTACGCCGCGGTTGCCTCCACGGCATCAGCATTGGTCGACGTCCGGGAAATCAATGTCGACTTCGACGCCAAGCGTGACCTGCTCACTCTGGAGGCGCGCGTGGGCGATGCGCCGCTTCTGCCGGCTCGGGCACTCTCTGACGGCACCCTACGTTTCGTGGCGCTCTCCGTGATCGAGGCCGACCAGACGTTCGGCGGTGTCATCTGCATGGAGGAGCCGGAGAACGGCATTCATCCCGCGAAGATCGAAGCGATGGTGAACCTTCTGCGCGATCTCGCTGTCGATCCGCGGGAGACGCCCGGGCCGGACAACCCACTCCGCCAAGTGATCACGAACACCCACTCGCCGCGTTTCGTGATATTCCAGGACGAAAGCGACATGTTGCTCGCCATGCCCCGGACCATCAAGTCAAATGGCCGAACCCGGGAGACGGTGGCATTTCTCCCACTCTGGAACACCTGGCGCCACACAGGAGAGGGCGACGCCGTGTCAAAGGGCCTCATCGGCGACTACCTGACCCAGCCCCCCGACGCACCGATGCAACTCGACTACCCCGACCGCAAGATGGAGGGAATCGCGTAGGTGCGCGATATTCAATTCGCCCTTGTCCGCGAAGGCCAATCGGACGACGGGCTGGCCGTCCTCATCCGGGTCTTGCTCAGCCGCTCGGTTGTCCCAGGCGTGATCGGAGCGTCCCGCAACTACCAAGGTTCGACGAAACAGAAGCTGGCACAGGTTCTGGCCGAGGACATCGTTCCCGACCTGATTTTCATCCACCGAGATTCCGACTCCCGGGACTCCACCGGTCGTCACGCTGAGATCACCTCGGCAGCAATCGAACTGGGCTGCGAGTCAAAGGTAGTCGCCATCGTGCCCGTTCAAGAGACCGAGGCCTGGCTTCTCACCGAAGAATCCGCAATCAGAGAAGTCGTTGGCCGGCCCAGCGGGAAGGCACCCTTGGGTTGCCCGCGGTCCAGCGCATCGAAGACGTTGCCAACCCGAAGGAAGTACTCGAATCGGCGTGCAGAATCGCCTGCGAAAAACGCGGCGCCCGCCTCAAATCAGCCGCCGGTCAATTTTCCAGGTATCGGGCTACCCTGCTCGAACGCCTCGACATCGACGGCCCTGTAACCAGACTCGCCTCTTGGCAACGGTTCGTCAACGATCTCTATGCTGCTGGCGCACGGGTCATGTCGGACCGATCGGAAGAGTAGCTGATCCTGTCTGCCGGCTGATTCTCTCAGCCCTTGCCCCGCTCGACAGGGACGCGGTTGGGCGCAGGCTTCTGGGGCGAACGCGCCTCGGTCAGCAGGCGAGCACGCCCGATGTCCGCCGGTCCGTCACTCGGCTCCTGTTCGACGAGTTCGCCTTTGAAGGCCGCACTGAGGAGGGCTCGACGGAGCTCGACGGAGCGAGACTGCGCGACGCCGATGCCTGCCCGGAGCCGTTCGAAGTATTCGAGATCTCCCGCGCGAAGCGTCAGCTTCTCGACCTGCGCAGGAGTCGCGCGAATCTCGCTTACATGCTGGAGGTTCAGATGTCCTGCTTGAACGTTCGCGACGCGCAGGTACGGGTGTATTGCCAAGGAATCGTCGCTCTGCTTCTTC
>CAIOYU010000566.1 GCA_903862565.1 uncultured Actinomycetes bacterium
GTGATCGTGTGCGGAAAGCCGCAGTTCAACACTCGGCAGGGCTCATTTGCGTTGCGGCTCAGCGAGATCCGCGCTGTCGGCCTCGGTGAGCTGCTGGAGCGCATTGAGCGGCTTCGCAAACTCCTCGATGCCGAGGGACTTCTCGACCCGCGACTCAAACGACCGCTGCCGTTCCTGCCGAGCCTGGTGGGCTTGATCACCGGACGGGCCAGCGCCGCCGAACGCGATGTGAAGACGGTGGCCGCCGCCCGCTGGCCGGCGGTGCGCTTCGCCGTCCGCAACACCGCGGTCCAGGGGGCCACGGCAGTGGCGCAGATCGTCGAGGCACTGCGCGAACTCGACGGCGACCCCGAGGTGGACGTCATCGTCATCGCCCGCGGCGGCGGCAGCGTCGAGGATCTGCTGCCGTTCTCCGACGAGACGCTGTGCCGGGCGATCGCCGCCTGTCGCACCCCGGTGGTGAGCGCGATCGGCCACGAACCCGACAATCCGCTGTGCGATTTGGTGGCCGATCTGCGTGCGGCTACCCCGACCGACGCAGCCAAGAAGGTGGTGCCCGACACCGTCGCCGAACTGGCGCTGGTCTCCGATCTGCGGCACCGCAGCGCTCGGGCTCTGCGCAACTGGGTGAGCCGAGAGCAACGCACCCTCGCACAACTGCGCAGCAGGCCCGTGCTGGCCCAGCCGATGCGACTCATCACCGATCGCACCGCAGAAGTGGACCGGGCCCGCGCTGCCGCACGCCGCGACATTCGCCGCCTCATCTCCGCGGAGTCAGACCGGGTCGGACACCTGGCTGCGAGGCTGGCCACCCTGGGTCCGGCGGCTACCCTGGCGCGGGGGTACGCCGTGGTGCAGGCCGGCGACCGGTCGGTGTTGCGGACGACGGCCGACGCCCCGGCCGGTGCACAGCTGCGGATCCGGCTTTCCGACGGCGCAATCGGCGCCGTCAGCACTGGGCGGGAGGATGGAACCCCATGAGCGACAAGCGAATCCCGGTCGGCGAACTGGGTTACGAGCAGTGCCGCGAGGAACTCGTCGAGGTCGTTCGGGTGCTCGAGCAGGGCGGCCTCGACCTCGACGCCTCGCTGGCACTGTGGGAGCGTGGTGAAGCGCTGGCCAAGCGCTGCGAGGACCATCTCGCCGGCGCGCAAGCCAGGATCGAAGCCGCCCTGGCAGCATCCGACGCCGAGGACTGACGGCCGGTTCATTCCCACTCCCCGGCGAGGTGCCGTTCGGGATGGTGGAAGTCATTGGTGCCGCCGTTGATTGGTGTGCACGGGGGTGGCAGCCATTCGGTGCTGCCGTCTTTGCGCTTGCGGGTTTTCCATCCGCCAGGCTTGATCAGTCTGTGGTGCGCGCCGCAGGCGAACGTGAGCTTGTCGATGTTGGTCAGCCCTCCATCGGCCCATTCGTCGACATGATGTACCTCGCAGAGATATCCCGGAACGGTGCAACCGGGCGCTGTGCAGCCGCGATCTCTGGCGTGCAACATCATTCGCTGGTCCGCTGAGGCGATCCGTTTGCTTGCCCCAAATAAAGCGCTTGTTCGGTGTGGGAGTCGAACACGCCCAGATAGTGGTAGGCGTGGCTGGCCAGCCGGATCACATCGGCCATGGGCAGCAACGTGCCGCCACCGGTGAGGGCGTGCCCGGCTGCCGATTGCAGTTGCTCGAGTGTGGTGGAAACGATCACCGTCACGGGCAGGCCCCGGTGCTGGCCGAGTCTCGGATCACCCAGCCAATTCCTGCAGAGCGTGACCAGTGCGTCAAGCTGGCGCTGCGGATGGCTACGAGCGTCGCGGTCGACGACATCCTGTACGAGTTGACCTGCGACCGTCGGGGTTTGGTCGGCAGGGTTGCACATTCCCGGGGCGGCGAGCTTGGCCATCAACGGGTCGATCATGGCCCGCAACTCAGGCGAGGCGATGAGCCGGCCGACACTCATCCCGTCCGGGCGTTGTGCGCCGCACCAGCTGAACCCGCGCTGGCGGGCCCGAAGTTCATCGGAGAAGCTCCCGTCCGGGTTCAAGCTGATCGCCAGCCTGTCGGCGACTTTCTCCAACTGGTCGGGTCGCAGCTCGGTTGCCTTCTCCGCCAGGAAGGTTTCTGCCCTCTCGACCTCGGCCGCTCCGATGTGTTCGGGCAGTTCCCTCAGGAATTTCTGGATCGCTCGCAGGTGCTCGCCGTCGAGCAGGCCGGCGTTCCAGGCTTTGGCGGTGGACGGTAGCTCCGGAGGCAGCTGCTCGCCGGTCAGGGCGGTCCGGGGAGCCAGCTGTTGGGCGATCATGTGCACAGGCCGTGACCTTCCGGCGCACCGTCTCCAGACGGTCCAGTGCGCCGACCCGCCCCCGGGCCGACAACCCGTCCCAATCACATGCACCGAGCGCCTCGACCGCGGCGTCCAGCGCGGCGAAGACCTCGGTAGTCGAACTCATGTTCGAAAAGCTACGCCGACGCGCAGTTGGCGCAACTGACGAAGACTCGCCCTGTGGATAGAACCGGGGACTGTGGAAACCCGTCGGGCAAGATGAGCAACCGAACGACTTTTCCAGACAAGGGGGGGCCTATGTCCGATGCAGTGTTGGTGACCGGAGCGCTAGGCCTCGTCGGCAGAGCGACGGTCAAGCACCTCGCCACGCAAGGCCGCCATGTCGTCGCCACCGATCTCGCCACCCCGGCCACCCGCAAGGCGGCCGCCGCACTGCCCGCCGGCGTCCACGTCCGGTGGGCCGACCTCACCGACCTGGCCCAGGTGACCGCGCTGATGTCCGCGGTCGATCCGGCGGCGATCATCCACCTCGCAGCCGTCATTCCCCCACTGTGTTACGCAAA
>CAIOYU010000567.1 GCA_903862565.1 uncultured Actinomycetes bacterium
GCACCCGGCAACACGATCGGCGGCCCGTACTCCCGCCTGCTGGGCGAGTCGACCGACCTCGGCCCCGCGCACACCGAGCGGGTTCAGTTCACCGCCGCGCTGCACCGGGCCGACGAACCGGTGCGGCTCACCGACTGGGCCAAGAGCCGCGGGCTCACGGTGCGCTGGCGGGCCGGGGATGCCTGGGCGATCATCGAGGGCGCACCGGACGCGGTTGCCGAGGCGCTCGGCGTCGCGGTGCACGAATACCGCGCCCGGCGGGGCGAAATCTTCTACGCGTCACCTCAGCAACCCGGCGTCCCGGCCGAAGCCCGTGACGAGGTCGCCGAGTTCGGACGGATTCTCAGTTACACGCCCTATCGTGAGGGCCAGCCGCCCACCCCGCCACTCGACGTGCCCGACGGGGGGCTGCTGCCGACGCAACTGTTGAACGCCTACAACGGCACGGCCCTGCAGAAACAGGGAGTCACCGGCAAGGGCGCCACCGTGGCGCTGTTCAGCTTCGATGGGTTCAAGCAGGAGGATCTGGACAGCTTCGCGGACTGGTTCCACGTGCCGCGATTCACCCCCGAGGTGATGGGCGAACTGCCAAGCCAACTCAGTGGTGAAGCCACCATGGACCTGCAGGTTGTGCATGCCGTCGCGCCGGATGCGAAGTTGGTCCTGGTCAATGCCCGCTCCACCGTGGAAGGGGGCGCCACCTACGAAAAGCTCGGCCACCTGATGGAGACGGTGGATCGCGAGCATCCCGGGGCGATCTGGAGTTTCTCGATCGGTTGGGGCTGCGACCGGTTGCTCACCGCGGCCGACCTGGCTCCCGTGCGTGCCGCCCTGGCCACGGCCCACCGGCACGGGACCACCGCGTTCGACGCCACCGGTGATCTGGCCGGACTGGAATGCAAAGGCGGGCATACCTGGTCGGATCCCCCGAGTCCCGATGACTTCGGGGTCGACGCGGTGGCCTCGGTCCCGGAGATGACGGCAGTCGGAGGAACGACGCTGTCCACCGACGCCGGCGGGCGCTGGCTGGCCGAACAGGGTTGGTACGACGTCCCGTTGACGCAGGGCAGCGCAGGCGGGGCCTCGGCGCTCTTCGGGCGACCGGCGTGGCAGTCGGTGAGTTCCAACGCCGGCCCCTCCGATCGGCGCCTGGTCCCCGACGTCGCCGCGGTCGCCGACCCCTTCACCGGGGTGAAGTTCGTCTTCAGGCAGCAGGTCGTCGTCGGTGGCGGCACCTCCCAGGCCGCCCCGATCTGGGCCGGGCTGACCGCGCTGATCAACGAATTCCTCGACAACAACGGTGTAGACCCCCTCGGCGACCTCAACCCGCTGCTCTATGGCATGGCCAAAGGCGCTGCAACGCAGGGCTTTCGTGACATCGAGCTCGGCGGGAACGCCATCAGTCCCGGCGGCACCGGATACGACATGGTCACCGGACTGGGCAGCCCGAACATCGAGAACCTGATCAAGAACATTCTGCTGGTGAAATCGACGAGACGATGATGGCACCGAACAGCACTGCGGAGCAGCAGGATTCGTTCGTCGGCTATGCCGTGCCGCCCGGGCGCTACCGCGCACATCGGGCGCACAGCCCGAAATACATTGCGACCCTGGGTCTGTGGGTGCTCTGCCTGGTCTCGGTGATGATGGTCCTGTCGATCGTCGACCGTCAGGTGGTCGACGTGCCGACCCGATACGTCTGCCCGCCGGACTGCAGCCGGCCGCCGACCGGACTGCCGGTGGCCACCAATCCGCGTTTCGTCGCGCCGGGTGGGGAGTTCTCGGTGTCCTACCCGGCCCCGGGTGCGGCCTACACCGTCACCACCGATGCCACCGGCGTCACCGCCGAATGGACGGCCGGAGACGGCGGGACTTTGCGGCTGTTCAGCCTGCCGGCCGAGGCCCGCGACTCCCGGCAGATCGCCGATGCCGTTCTGCAACAGGCATTCCCCAACGCCAGCAAGGCCTACGAACTGCCCAACGCCACGGTGGGCTACCACCTCGGGTACGGCGAGGTCGCGGACTTCCAGCCGCTGGGTGCCGCGAAGGCCGACCGGGTGCGGGTCATCGTCATCGTGGCGGTCAAGAACGGCCTGGCGTTGATCGCCGCGGCGGCCGGGCCGTTCCGGGAGTTCACCCCGGCCTTCGGACCCGGTCCACCGTCGCCGGCGAACCTGCAGATCGCTCAGGACATGGGCAAGTACGTCAACAGCTTCACCTGGCGCGGAGACCCCCAGCGCTGAATACCGCCGGGGGCGTCAGACCGGCGGGGGAGGAGGTTCCGGCGGGACGCCCGGTGCATCGGCGTCGCCGGTCTCCTCCGGCGGAGGCGGCGGTGGTTGGCGTGCCAGCCAGTCCTTGAGGCGGAACAATTGGCTGGACACCATCCCGATGGCCACCATCAGCAGGCCGCCCACGATCCACGCGGTCGACATGGGCAACCCCTTTCGTCCTATCCTCATCCGAGTGTCCCAGGCGTATCGCGACGACGTGCGCGCGTTACGCGCGCGTCTTGACGATCTGACGCCGCGCGACGCCTCCCGGCTGGGCCGCAAGTTGCGGTCGTTGCGCGGGCCGGTCAGCGCCGAGGCGCTCGAACGCCTCGCCGATCAGGTCGCCGCTGCCGAGCGCCTGGTGGCCGCCCGGGCCGCCGCAATGCCGGAGATCAGCTATCCCGACCTGCCCGTCAGTGAGCGCCGCGCCGAACTCGCGGCCGCGATCCGGGACAACCAGGTGGTGGTGGTCGCCGGTGAGACCGGCTCGGGCAAGACCACCCAGTTGCCCAAGATCTGCCTGGAAATCGGCCGCGGTATCCGCGGCACCATCGGGCACACCCAACCGCGACGACTGGCCGCCCGCACGGTCGCCGAGCGCATCGCCGAGGAACTCGGGGTCGAGCTGGGTGGTGCAATCGGTTATACGGTGCGGTTCACCGACCAGGCGAGCGACCGCACGCTGGTCAAGCTGATGACTGACGGCATCCTGCTGGCCGAGATGCAGCGCGACCGCAAGCTGCTGCGTTACGACACCCTGATCCTCGACGAGGCCCATGAACGCAGCCTCAACATCGACTTCCTGCTGGGCTACCTGCGTCAGTTGCTGCCGCAGCGGCCGGATCTCAAGGTCATCGTCACCTCGGCCACCATCGAGCCGGGGCGGTTCGCCGCCCACTTCTCGGATGCGCCCATCGTCGAGGTCTCGGGGCGCACCTATCCCGTCGAGATCCGCTACCGCCCGTTGGATCTGCCTGCCGTCGGCTCCACCGAGGACGACGACCCCGACGACCCCGACCACGAGGTGGTCCGCATCGAGCCGCGGGACCAGACCGAGGCGATCATCGACGCCATCGACGAGTTGGCCGCCGAACCGCCCGGGGACGTCCTGGTGTTCCTCTCCGGTGAGCGGGAGATCCGCGACACCGCCGAAGCGGTGCGCGGCGCGGTGAAGAACGTCGAGGTGCTGCCGCTGTACGCGCGGCTGGCCAACGCCGAGCAGCACAAGGTGTTCGTGCCCAACACGTCTCGGCTGATCAGGCGGATCGTCCTGGCCACCAACGTCGCCGAGACGTCGCTCACGGTGCCGGGGATCCGCTACGTCATCGACCCGGGCACCGCCCGGATCTCGCGGTACAGCCGTCGCACGAAAGTGCAGCGCCTGCCGATCGAGCCGATCTCCCAGGCCTCGGCCGCCCAGCGGGCCGGCCGCTCGGGCCGCACCGCACCGGGTGTGTGCATCCGGTTGTACTCCGAGCAGGACTTCGACGGCCGCCCACGGTTCACCGACCCGGAGATCCTGCGGACCAACCTGGCCGCGGTGATCCTGCAGATGGCCGCCCTTGACCTCGGCGATATCGAGACGTTCCCCTTCCTCGACCCGCCGGACAACCGCAGCATCCGCGACGGCATGCAGCTGCTGCAGGAACTCGGCGCGTTCGACGACACCGGCACCATCACCGACCTGGGCCGACGCCTTGCCCGGCTCCCGGTGGACCCCCGGCTGGGGCGGATGGTGCTGGCCTCTGAGGCCGAGGGCTGTGTGCGGGAGATCCTCGTGCTCGCGGCGGCCCTGGCAATCCCGGATCCGCGGGAGCGGCCCGTCGACCGTGAGGAGGCGGCGCGGCAGAAGCACGCCCGTTTCGCCGACGAGCATTCGGACTTCATGAGTTACCTCAACCTGTGGAACTATCTGGGCACTCAGCGCAAAGCGCTGTCGGGCAGTGCGTTTCGCCGGATGTGCCGGGAGGAGTACCTGCACTACCTGCGGGTCAGGGAGTGGCAGGACCTGGTCGGTCA
>CAIOYU010000568.1 GCA_903862565.1 uncultured Actinomycetes bacterium
AACGGCACAGGAGGGGTCCAGACCGGTGCGGAGGTATCGATGAGCACCCGGGTGGACGCATCCGGGCTGCCCTCCGAACTCGGCGCCTTCGACCTGTTGATGCACCGCGGCGAAGCCAATCCCCGGACGAGGTCGGGGATCATGGCGCTGGAGATCCTTGATTCCGCGCCGAACTGGGAGCGCTTCCGGACCCGCTTCGAGAACGCGTCGCGGCGCGCGCTTCGGCTCCGGCAGAAGGTCGTGCTGCCGACGCTGCCGACGGCACCGGCGCGCTGGGTGGTCGATCCGGATTTCAACCTCGATTTCCACGTGCGGCGGGTCAGGGTCCCGCAGCCCGGGACCCTGCGTGAGGTGCTCGACCTCGCCGAGGTGATCCTGCAGTCACCGCTCGACATCTCCCGGCCGCTGTGGACGGCGACTCTGGTCGAGGGCCTCGAGGGCGGCAAAGCCGCCAGTCTGCTGCACCTGAGCCACGCGGTGACCGACGGTGTCGGCGCGACCACGATGTTCGCCGAGATCTACGACTTGGAGCGCAACCCGCCACCCCGGTCCGAACCGCCCGTGCCGATCCCTGAGGACCTCACTCCCAACGACATCATGCGCGAGGGAATCGAACATCTCCCCGCGGCGATTGCCGACGGAGTGAGCGGGGCAGTGTCGGGGGGGCTGGCCCTGCTGGGCCGGGTGGTGGGCAGTCCCGGGACGGCGGTGCTCGACGCCATCGACTACCTCCGGTCCGGGAGCAGGGTGGTGCGCCGGGCCGCCCACGCCGCCGGCGGCTCCGTCAACGACGCCTACCTCGCGGGGTTGTGCGGTGCGTTGCGTCTCTATCACGAGGAACTCGGCGTTCCGATCGGCACACTGCCGATGGCCGTACCGGTCAACATCCGGGCCGAGGCCGACCCGGCCGGCGGAAGTCGGTTCGCCGGTGTCAACCTCGCTGCCCCCATCGGCGTCGCCGACCCGGCTGTCCGCATCCAGAAGATCCGCAAGCAGATGACCTCGCGCCGCGAAGAGGCGGCGATCGACATCCTCAGTGTTGTCGCGCCGATGCTCGCCCTGCTGCCAGATCCGGTGCTCGAGGCGATGAGTGGCGCGGTGATCGCTTCGGACGTCCAGGCCAGCAATGTGCCGGTCTATCCCGGTGAGACATTTCTGGCCGGTGCTAAAGTGTTGCGGCAGTATGGAATTGGACCGCTACCCGGAGTCGCCGTGATGGCAGTGCTGGTCTCGCGCGGCGGCTGCGCGACTGTCACCGCCCGCTATGACCGCGCCGCCATCGAGGACCCGCAGCTGTTCGCCCAATGCCTGCGTAAGGGTTTCGACGAGGTGCTGGCGCTGGCCGGCGACCCGGAACCCCGGGTGGTCCCGGCGTCCTTCTCAGATTTTCCGGATCAGTCCCCTCATCGTAAGAACGGATCGGTGGCCTACTCATGAGCGACAAGGATTTACGTCTGCCCGGATCGGTGGCCGAAGTGATGGCCAGCCCACCCGGACCGACAGTCGGCGCGTTCTTCGACCTCGATGGAACGCTCGTCGCAGGGTTCACTGCGGTGATCCTCACGCGGGAACGGTTCCGCAAGCGCGACATGGGTGTCGGCGAACTCATCAGCATGGTCGCCGCCGGACTCACCCACCAATTCGGCCGGATGGAGTTCGAGTCCCTCATCGACAAGGCCACCGAGATGCTGACCGGTCGTCCGCTCAGCGATCTGCAGCAGATCGGTGATCGGCTCGTCCTGGAGAAGATCGAGAAGCGGATCTACCCGGAGATGCGCGAACTGGTTCAGGCGCACCTGGAGATGGGCCACACGGTGGTGCTCAGTTCCTCCGCGTTGACGATCCAGGTGGAACCGGTGGC
>CAIOYU010000569.1 GCA_903862565.1 uncultured Actinomycetes bacterium
AGAGGTCGATGCCAGAGCGCTGCGTTTCCACGGTCACGCCACCATCCTTACCACGGCGGCAGCCGATGGCTGAATCCGCGACCCGACCGGTAGCCTCGCCTGCATGCCTGAGATCGACAGGGGCGCCAAGCCGGCGAAACCGGCCGCCACGAGCGTGACCGCAGAGCCGGCCAGTTCCGGTGGGTGGACCGGGTACGGCATCGGTGCCGCGGCCCTGGGGGCGCTCGCCGTGGCCGCCGTGGCGCTGGTCGGTGTGTTGTGGTCAGGGCATCGCACCGCCGCCGCCGAACGCGACTACCAGGCCAGGGTGATGCAGACGGCCACCGAGTGGACCAGCCAGCTCATCAACATGAACGCCGGCAACGTCGAGAACACCCTGGGCCAGTTGCGCGAGAAGACGGTCGGGGAGCTCAACACCGAATTCAACTCGGCCATCGCCCCGTACCGGGACGTGATCAAGACGCTGCGGACACGGTCGAACGGCCAGGTGCAGTCGGTGGCGATCGAGGCGCTGCACAACGATCTGCCCCCGCAGCCCGGTCAGCGCCCGCCGTCGCCGCCCACCCTGCCGCTGCAACTGGCCGACCGCACCGACACCGTGCTCGTCGTCGGGACCTCGGTGAGTGAGAACACCGAGAAGAAGCCGGTCAACGTGAATTGGATTCTGCGCCTCGGGGTTTCCGACGTCGACGGCAATCTGATGATCTCCAGGCTGGAGTCGGTGCGGTGAAGAACCTGGCCCGGGTGATCGCGGTCGATGTCGCCGCCCCGCTGGCGATCATCGCCGGCCTGCTGACGATCGGGGTGATACTCGGCTGGCCGATCTGGTGGGTGTCGGTGTGCTCGATCCTCTGCCTGCTGGTCGTTGAAGCGGTGATCGTCAATGTCGTTCTCTACCGGCGTGATTCGGTGACCGTCGGGACCGACGACGACGCGCCGCTGCTGCGGTTGGCGGTGGTGGCGGCGGCGACGGCCTCGGTGGTGGCCGCGGCGGTGGTGGGCTACCTGCGCTGGACGGTGCCGGACCGGGACTTCGTGGCGGACTCCGCGGAGGTGGTGCGCCTCGCGTCGGCGGTCACCGAATCCGCCGCTTCGTTCACGCCGTCCGCGCCGCAGTCCGACCTGGACCGTGCCGCGTCGATGATGGTGCCGGAACGGGCCGATACGTTCAAAGCCGAATTCGGCAAATCCACGGCCGATTTGGCCAGGCGGAAGGCCTCGGCGAAGGCCGAGACGATCTCGGCCGGGATCGAAGCACTCGGGCCGTCGGCGGGAAGCGTGGCGGTGCTGCTGCGCGCCACTCAGACCGATCCCGGCCAGCCGCCCAGCAGTGCGGTGCTGGCCCTGCGGGTAGCCCTGGTCAAGCAGGACGACGGCTGGAAGGTCGTCGACCTGGTGCCGATCACCCCGACGCGTTAGGACTTTCCGACCGCGGCGCCGGGCGCCGGTGTCACGCGCTGCGGTTCAGTCGACGGGCTTGCCAAAATGGCAGTGTCCCAGGCGGTTAACGCCGGAAGTGCGGGCTACCGCGCATCGCACTGCTAGTTTGAAACGGAACTTCACTGACGAGAGGACCGGAATGGCCAAAACACGTTTGGTTTCGGCGATCGTGGCTGCGGGCGTCATCGCCGCGGGTGCCTCGGCGACCTACGCATGGGCGGGTGGCCCGGGTGGCACCGTCGACAACTCCGCAGACATCTACGAAGCGGTCGGAACCGGCACGTTCATCGGAGAACTCGATGGTTTCCGTGCGACCGGGGCTACTGCCCAGGAGGCTTCGGCGGGAGTGATCGCCGCGTGCCAGGCAGCCGGTGGCGTTGATTGCACCAGCGACGAGGTGACCAACGACAACCTCTGCATCGTGTCGGTGGCGGACGACGACAACGACGTGGTGGCCGGCGGGGCCGGTGCCACCGTCGAGGCCGCCATGGCCGATGCGATCTCGCGTGCTGCGGCCAACAACACCCCACTCGGCGCCTCCGCTGCCGTCGTCATCTCGGCCTGCCCGTGATGGGCACGCCGAACGCACAGGCAACAGTGGAACCACGCCGTAACCCGAGAGGTGAAGGATCAATGCCAAATCGTCGAACGTCTGCGCTGTGGATCGCTGGTCTGACGGTGGCGGCGGCCGTTTCGGCCCCGGCCGCCGACGCTCGGCCGACCTGCCAGAGCACCCCCACCATGTCGATCTGCCAGACCAATGGCAGCGTGTCGATCAAGTCGAGGCCTGGCACCGTGGCGCCGCCGGCCAACATGCCGCACATCCCGTGGTTCGCCGGGCCGGGCCGCCGCCGGCGGTAGGGGTACGCGGAGCGTAGCCGCCGCCAATGGCCCCGAGTCGGCGTGACTCTCAGATGCCGCCGGCGGAGCCGTCGTCGTCCCGGGGCTGCTGGGCCCGGATCTTGGCGAAGCGGTCGGACAGTCGTCGCATCCGGATCATCAACGAGGCCGGCGGACTGACCGTCCCGTCCAGGTAGGTCGCGAGATTGTCGGGGTCCTCGCCGATCCGGGAGGCGAACTCCCGCACGCCCAGGCCGGAACGTTCCAGAAGGAGACGGACGTGCCGGGCCGCCTCGGCGCGTTCGTTGGCCTCCAGGTGGTTGCGGGCCCGAACCAGAACCTCAGTGAGGGCCTGGGAGATCCCGTACGGCGCGGCGGTCTCCAGGACCTCCTCGACCTGTCGTGCGGTGCGGCCGTAGGGGTCGCGTTTGACGGCGACGACGATCCGCTGCCAGATCCGGATGTCGCCGGACTCCAGCGCCGCGCGAATAGAGGCCGTCGGCCAGAACTCGACGGGTCCGTCAACGGCAAGCCGTTCCGGATGCACCCCTCACCTCGCTTCTTCAAGGATCGCCACTGCCAGCGCCAGGCACCGCTGCCGCACATACTCCCACTCGGCCGGGGAGCCGTCGTCGCCCCCTACGCTTTCGGAGTACAAATCCGACGGCCTCGGATCGGCCAACCGGCGCACCAGTTGGGTTGCGATCCAACGTCTCTCCGGATGACCCGAACTGTAGTACTGGTCGATCACGGCCAGCACCCGCGCCGCGTGCCGAAGGTCCACCGCGTCGGCGAGTCCAGCCAACTCGACGTAGTCGCTCCGGTTGTTGCGGCACAACACCAGATAGCTCTTGAGACGCAGTGTCTCCGCGCCGGTCGGTATCTGCAGTCGGTCGCCGCTGGGCAGTTGCACGGTCGTGGTCTCCACCGGGTGCAACCGGGCGACCGCGGCGTCGGTCTGCAGCGCGTCCAGCGCCACCGCCAGACGGCCCCGCCACATCGTCACCGGGTGAACGGGACGTGTCGAAGCGTGCCGCGGGGCCGATCGCGGAGCGCGGGCCGCCCTGCCCAACCTGCGGTCCAGCAGGGCCACCCCGGCAGCCGGTCGGGAGCCGACGGGCGTGCGCGGGCCGCACCCGCGCAGCGCCAGCGGATCGGCGACGCAGACGGCGTCGGGCGCCATCGCCCTGAGTTGGGCCGCGGCCTTGACCACCATCCGCAGGTCCGCCGGCGGCGGTGCAATCGACGAGATGTCGTCCGGAATCACCACGAGGTCGCCGAGGTCGAGCTTGGGCAGCGGCTTGTCGAAGTCCACCGACGGCAGGATCCGGGCCAGCCAGCCGGGCAGCCACCAGTTCCACTGGTCGAACATCGCCATCAGTGCGGGAACCAGCACCACCCGGACCACCGTGGCATCGACGGCGATCGCGACCGCGCACGCGACCCCCAGTTCGGCGACCAGGGGCATGCCCGCGAACGCGAACCCGATGAACACCGCAATCATGATCAGCGCCGCGCTGGTAATGGTCCGGGCGCTGGTGGCCACTCCGTAGGCCACGGCGTCGCGGGTGTCCCCGGACTGCAGATAGCGCTCCCGGATCCGGGTCAGTAGGAAGATCTCGTAGTCCATCGACAGACCGAACGTCATCGCCAGCACCAGCGGCGGGATCGTACTGTCGATGGAACTGAGCTTTTCGAAGCCCAGCTTCTCCAGCCAGCCCCACTGGAACACCATGACCAGGCTTCCGTAGGCCGCCGCGACCGAGAGCACGGTCATCAGGACGCCCTTGAGCGCCAGGAACACCGATCGGATCGAGATCAGCAGCATCACGAAGGCGATCACCGACACGAACGCGAAGACCTTGAGCTGGGACTTTGCGACCTGGTCGTCGAAATCCTTGATCAACGCCGTGGGACCGCCGACGTCGATCCGAACCTGGGCCGCTTCCGGAACCGCGGTCAGCTCCGGAATGGCGGGCAGGTTCGCGCGCAGCCAGTCGACGGTGTCGCGGGCTTTCATCTCCTCGGGGTCCACCGCCAGGATGGCCGACAGCAGCGCGCTGCGGTTGTCGTCGGCGAACACCGGCGGGGCCACCGAGACGATGTTGAGCGCCTGTCCGGCCTCGCGGTTCACGGCGTCCAGCACTCCGGCGTTACGCGGATCGGCTGCGTCGGGTTCCGGGAACGTGACCAGGATGCGGACCGGGCCCAGGGCACCGGGCCCCAGCGCCTGAGCGGCGGCGGCCACCCCGCCGCGGATCTCGTGGGAGGCCGGGAACTGCCGTTGCATGCTGTTGCCGAGCACCATGGAGAACGCGGGGGCCGCGAGCAGGAGCAGGAACGCCGTCGCCGCCGCAGCAGCAGCCCACGGCCGGCGCATCACCATGCCGACCCAGCGGGTCCAGAACCGGGACTGCGTCGCCTCTCCTCGGCGTGACCAGTGCAGCAGCGCCGAGCGCCGGGCCACCTGTTTACCGAAGGCGGCGAGCACCGCGGGGGTCAACGTGGTGGACGTCAACACCGCGAACACCACGGCCAGAATCGCGCCGGTGGCCATCGACCGCAGCACGGGGGTGTCGATGAGGTAGATCCCGGTCAGCGACGCGATCACGGTCAGGCCGGACAACACGACAGCCAGGCCCGAGGTCGCCATGGCGGCGTCGGTGGCCTGCGCCTGGTCTCGGCCGGTGCGCAGTTCCTCACGGAAGCGCATCAGGATGAACAACGAATAGTCGATCGCCAGGGCGATGCCGAACATCGACACCGTGGGTGCGACGAACACCGACATCGTGGTCAGCGTCGACAACGCGTAGACCACGCCCATCGTCACCGCGACGGTGAACACCGCCAGCACCAGGGGAATCGCGGCGGCGGCCAGTGAGCCGAACACCGCGACCAGCACGATCAGGACGATCGGCAGATTCCAGCGTTCGGCGGCGGCGATGTCGTGCTTGGTGCTGGTCTGCGCCGCCGCGCCGAGCGCACCCTGGCCGATGACGTAGAGCCGGACCCGGCCGTTCTCGATCTCACCGGGCTGATCGCCGTGGACGCCGACCTTGGCGCGAAGCTGGCGGGCGACGTCGACGGCGCCGGTGTTGTTGAATCCCAGTCGCAGCGAGACGACGTAGGGCCGGTCCGGTGCCGGCGCGGGCTGGGCGGGATTGGGCACCACCTCGACGCTGGGCACTTCGCGGGCGGACTGTTCCAGTCCCGCGACGGCGGAGGCCATGTCGTCATAGGTGGCATCCGCGCGCGGTGCGGCGACCAGGGCCAGCGGCGAGGAACCGAGCTGAGGGTAATGGTCCTCGAGTTGGTACTGGACGCGTAGTGATTGGGAGCCAGCCACCTCGAAGCCGCCGCCGGTGAGGTTGTGCGACTGTGTCATCGCCAAGAAAACCGCCGGCAGCAGTGACAAGAGCCAACAGCCGAACACCAGCCGGCGATGCTTTCGCAGGCTGCCGCTCAAGCGCATCATGAACCGCTGGATGTCGATCTCCCCGCATATTTGCACCGGAATTGCGCGGTGCGAGCCTACCCCAGGCCGCTGAGCGGTAACTGTGCCGCAAATCGCGGAGCGGTCTCTATGTAATGGCTTCTGCGTAACGGCATTTAGGGGACAGCGCCCGCGCTGTCCTAGTATTTGACATAGACGGTTGCGGGGACCGAGGTCAGTTTGCGGTCACCGACCCAACGTTGTCCATCACGGACAGCGTCAACAAGGATTCACGACGGATCTATTCACGACGTATTAGAGGAGTTCGCGATGTTCAGCACACTGACCGGCCGCATGCTCAGTGGGGCGATTGGGGCGGGCGCCGTTGCCGGTGCACTGTTCGCCGTCGCTCCTTCGGCTTCGGCCGCGCCGAACTGCACCGCTGCCGACCTGGCCGGGGTGGCCTCCGGTGTGTCAGCGGCGACGTCGGCGTACCTGTTCACCCACCCGGATGTCAACGCGTTCTTCACCGGTCTGGAAGGAACCCCGCGCGACGACCTGCGCGCCCAGATCGACCAGTACGCGAACGCCAATCCGCAGGTGAAGGCAGATCTGCAGAACATCCGCCAGCCGCTGGTGGACATGCGCGCCCGGTGCGGCGGCGAATAGGTCCCTCTTCCTAACGTCGGGTGGCCGCGGCCAGCGCCGCCCGCCAGCCCAGCATGAGCAGTCCGGTCACCCCGGTGGCGACCAGGACGAAACTCAGCGCCACCCCGGCGCCGCTCGCGACGCGGAGTCCCATCCCGATGACGACGGTGCTGAGCCAGACGCCGACACCGGTCGGCCGGATCGTCGTCGGCCGTCGCCAGCCGCGGAACACCACCCAGCCGGCCACCAGGCCGGCCAGGAACGGCCAGGCGGTGTGCGCCACACCGGACAGGGTGACGCCCTCGGCGTGGTTACGTCGGCCCACAGCCACGAAAAGCAGAATGCAGACGACGTCGGCGACGAAGGCCAGGACGGCGGTGCGGGTGGACGGAGCGGTACCGGTCGTCATGGTTTCCATCCAACCGCATGGTCGCGGTCGCTTCGCGATGCCG